>NZ_JBKIBX010000061.1:0-6247 GCF_046557895.1 Methylobacterium oryzisoli
CCAGCCGCATGGTTGAACGGCAGCCCGTGCCGGGCGTGTCTCACGAGACGGTGCGTCAGACACTCAAAAAACACTCTCAAGCCGCACCTGAGGACGATGTGGTGCATCCCGCCCAAGCACGCGGCGGAGTTCGTCTTCCACATGGAGGACGTGCTGGAGGTCTCCTGCCGACCCTATGATCCGCGTCGGCCTACCGTAGCGTGCCGTTATCATGAAAGCTCGCCACATCGCATCAGCTATCGCATTGAGCTGCCTACCTGCGCTGCACGGGGCCATATTGCCCGCCAATGTGGGGATGGACTCGCTGAAGGCCTTCGGCAGAGACATCAGGCTTGTTCAACCGTCTGATGCCGAGGGACGCATCGAGGTCAACGGCAAAGCTATACACAAGGGCTGATCGCTTAGCCTCAATGAAATCGCGATCGTGGCTGGCACGCCGGTGCTGATCGGAAACTCCAGTGCAGGAGGAAACTCCTGCGAGGCGGTGCCATTCGTCATTTCACTGCCCGTGGGCAAGGCGCCCAGCTTCGACGGCCCGATCAACACCTGCTGGGTGGTCAACTACACCGTCGGTGCGGATCGCATATCGTTCAGCACGCCAGCAGCGCCGAACGCAGAGGGCGAGAGGTGGGTTTGGACGCCAGCCGACGGCCTGCGGTCAGACGGCAGGGTCGCGTTCGCTCCAGCGTCGGATAAGGGATGGGCTGACCTGCGTGATCGGAGCCTCGAGCACCCGATGGAGCTGTTCGACAATGGCGCTGTATCAGTCCGTCTCGCTCAGCTGCTCGGCGATCAGAAGCCGCAGGCATTGACGGCAATGAGCGGGCCTGGAGGCGGCCGCTACGAAGGCGACCGGTTCATCGGGGAGGTGTGTCAGTGGCACAACTGCCCGAGCTCTGGAGGCATCACGGTGGTCGACATTCCAGGCAAGCGGGTCTTCATCGCCTGGAAGCCTGATGGCAAGAAGATCGAGGTTCGACCGCCCGTTGGCGAGTGGCCATCCGAGGTACGGAGGCCCCTTGCGACATGGGCTCAGACGTTTGAGCCGAAGCGATAGGGCGTCACCATTCAGCGCGAACCGGCCGCACTGCGAAGCGCGCGAACCAATCGATATTGCCATACGGCAGGCATGGCGTTCCTCGCGGGCGGCATGGAGCGCGTCGACGAGATCAGGGCGGCGGAAGTGCCGGCGGATGAGGTGCACTGAGACCTGCCACTAGGCTTGCCGGGCTGCGCGACCGTTGGGCTGGTGCTCTCGCCGACGGGCGAGCATGGTGACGAAGCCTTGCACGAGAACCCCGTCGTCGCATGACCGCGCTCGCAATCCTGGTGGAGCCGGAGGTCGTCCTCATCGCGTCCGACGGTGCGGTCCTTGAGCCTCAGACGTTCAAGCTGACGCAGGCCGCGAGCAGGATCGTGCTGTGCCCGGAGTGGTCCTGTGTTCTGGCATCCCGCAGCCAGGGCTGGCCCGCGGAGGTTGTCAGACGGCAGGCTCAGCTGGCGAACGTCACGTCGTTCGACGAGTTGATCGCGCGGAGCGACGAACTGGTGCGGATTGCCGCCGACGCATACTGCCAGACATCCCCATCCCACAGCGCCGACTTCAGCGTCTTTCTTGCCGGCTGGAGCGACGCGCAGCAGCGCATGGCCTTGTACGTGGTGAGCACGCTCAGGGCGTCGGAGCAGCTGCGGTCGGACGACGCCTACAAGGCCGCGCCGCTGCCGAATCTGGTGCTCGTCCCCAGTCCCACCGGCCGAGCGGCTGCCCTGGTCGGCCTTCAGGTCTATCGCGGACAGGAGCAGTTCAGCCTGGGCGACCCAATCCAGTACCTGCAGCGGGTGATCGCCGCCGCGCGCTTCTCCGGGCGGGGCACGCCGGCCGAGCCCTGCACCGTCGGCTGCTTCATCCAGGTCACGCAACTGCAGCGGGACTACGCGCACACCATGATCACGCACCGTTGGAACGACCGCATCGGGGAGCCGATGCAGCCATTTCGGGAGCCGACGGTGCCGGCCTTCATGGTGCGACGGGGTGGGTGAGGCGTGCCAGTATCGACCGCCGGGCCTCTACTCGCGCGGCTGGGGACTACGAGGAGATGGGGGCGGCGTCCCCCCTTAGAGCCGGGGTCAGCAAACGGCCTCTGCCTGTGGAACATGCGCCGCAGCGCGCATTTGCCTGTCTGCAGCGAACCTTCCCCTTAAGCGCCGGCCGGGCACTCCCACCCGAGCCGGCGTTTCCTTGCTCGAAATGCACCCAGGTGCGGGATTCAGATCCGCCCCATCAGCAGCAGGATGATGACGATGAGCAGGATCACACCTAGGCCGCCCGACGGAGCATAGCCCCACCCCGCGTTGTAGGCGCCGGCACGCGGAAAGGCGCCGAGCAGCAGCAGGATCAGAACGATGATGAGGATGGTGCCGAGCATCGCAGAGAACCCTTCCTCGGCCGCTCCAGCGCGGCCGTTCGTGACAACGCTCCTGCCGCCGAAACGATACGCCTGAGCCATTTGAGCCAGCAGAACGCGCATGGGGTGGTGCGGTGACGAGTTCATCCATTCCTAAGCTGGCGTCGTGCGTGAAGCCAAGATCGTGGGCGCAGCAAACATGGCGGCGCCTGCGCTGCTCCCGTTTCTGTACTGAGATGCCAAGCCTCTGAGCTTGCAGCAGAGTTTTTTAAGTATCGCACTTAATTTTCATCAGTTAGTTTCACAAATCTATTGCGACTGATTTTCTGAAGCAACCTCCTTATATGAGCGCGAACGGCGACGCTTTGATGGGAGATGGATTTCGACCTGTCAGGCCGAGGGATGAATTCGGATTTTGTCTGTTCGTCGATCATAGCCACGGTCGCATATTTCCCGGTGTGAACGGGCGAGACTAGGTACGCAAGACACACCCCAAAACCTCATTTCATGGATAGGAGCCTTCGTCTCGGCCGCTATTTGAACTCGGGCGCGCCGATGGCGTTGAGATCTTGAGGTGTCAGCTCGCCGACAAGGTTGTCGGCCTGAACGCAAGGTCGATGGATTGCTGTTTTTAAATGCAACGACAGATTTTCGATGTGTAGTAGGAGGCCATGACGAATCTGTTCATTCAAAAATTGTGCTTGCGAGCGCCGCTGTGTGATGCCGATGTGAATGCCCTGGCGGCTGCCACAAGTAGAATACAGCATTACGATGCCGGCCAAGATCTTATCACGGAGGGAAGCAAGCCTGATTTTGCGTACATCATCCTTGAGGGATTTGCATGCAGATACAGGATCATGCCAGACGGCAGTCGATCTATATTAGCGTACCTCGTACCCGGCGATGGCTGCGATTTGCATGCTTCCATCCTTAATCGCATGGTTCATTCGATATCGACACTGACTCCTTGTACGGTTGCGCCCATTCCATATCGAACAATCAAAGAACTCGCAGCTTATCGGCCGAACATTTATCTGGCTTTGTGGTGGTCAGTGTTGGTAGATGAATCGATACTTCAAGAGTGGCTGGTTGGTGTAGGACGGCGTTCTTCAGATAAGCAATTAGCTCACTTTTTTTGTGAAGTGCTCACTAGGCTGCAGTCCGTGGGACTCGCCCTCGACACCAGCTATCGCATACCGCTCACTCAATCTGAATTAGCAGATACTGCCGGACTCTCGCACGTTCACGTGCAGCGCGTACTCACAGATCTCCGCAAAGCAAAGCTGATCGAAGGGGGTCGCAAAGGATGGACAGTGCCCGATCTCACACGACTTAGGGCCTTTTCTGGATTTGACCCAGGATATCTTCACTTATCTCCGCTAGGTGAAAACTCGAAAGCGGAGACTACCGCCGACTTATCTAATGCCACGAGGGAAGATTTTCTGAAAAAATTTGGAAGCAGTGACTTTTTCCCAGACTAGTTCCTGGCTGCGATGATGGCGTAGATCGACATCGCCGCTCACGGCCAGCCCAGCGCTGCGGCGGGCTTCTTATCGCGCGGACAGCCCTTGCGCAGCCTCACTCCTTGGCACGGGCCGGGCGCTGATGTTGTTGAGGCCCCATGCGCCCGGCCCGCCGCTCCGCGCCTGGGGGAGTGCGGAGCAACTTGAGCGTTGCACGAGGCGGGTCGCAGATCACGTGCCCTTGAAGACTAATCCAGACTTGCGGTGCGCCGACGGTCACCCACGGCCCGATTTCGTCGGCCTCACCCCCGGCCCCGGCCTCTCGCCATTCCCCTCGATGAAGATGACGCCGGCGGGTCAGTCCTCTCCGTCGCCGGCACGCTCGTGCGCCTCAGCCTCGCCGGCCGCCCTGGACCGCAGCTGATCCATGATCGGCACCATCAGCGGCGGCACGTCCTGCCCGTACTCGGCCAGCACCGTGGCGGTGATCCTGCGGGAGATTGGGCACGACGAGCGGACCATCGCGGACGCGCTCGGGCAGAAGACCATCGAGATGGCCCAGCACTATGCCAAGGGCGCCGACCTGCGCCCGAAGATGCGCGGCGTGGTCACGAGCTTCGACGCTGAGGTGAACAGGCGGCGAACCAGTGCTGTCAAACCTGGCAACAAAAAGTGCCAAACCCGGCCAGCGGCCGGGCAGCGTAAAGAAAATTTATGAATAAGCGCAAGGCATTAGATGGTAGCGGAGGACCGCTACACCGCATCACCCACTAAGCTCGAACCCTCGTTCCTGTTTCGTGCGAGGGCAGCGTGAGTTCCAACGGCGCAATGGCATCAGCCCACTGTTAATGCGCTCGAAGTTTCCGTCTCTTCGGTCACCCGGCGTGGGAGGTGACGGCCGAGTTCCTCACACGTGAGCGTGCGACCTAGGCGCAGCGGCTTAGCGGCCAGGACGGCGGTCCTGCTGGCGAGGGCGGGGTGAGGCGTAAAGTCGGCCCAGCCAGGATGAGGGGTGAGAGTGCTGCTGGGCCGCCCGATGTGACACCGACCGAGCAAGCGGCAAGGCCGGGGTGACACCAAGCACGTTGGGCTGCCCGATCGAGCTTTGAGGTCTTACGTGTCGTAGGATGGTCGCTGACCTCGCCAATCCGGCCACGTCTCGACCCGATAGCTGCCGCAGCCCGTGCACCGCACCTGCCGCGCTATCTCACTCACCAACATGGTTGAAGGCCAGAGATTGATCGACAGCGAGGTGCTGAAGCCGCACCTCAAGCAATCCACCCAGATCCCGCACGCCTGTGTGAGGCGCGCCTGCTCTACCGTAATGGACGCTCGATTAGCTCTGACATTGGTCACCTTTGGCGAACGCAGTCAAATGCTCAAGGTTCATTCAGTGATAGCAGAAGGCCGAGGGCTATGGCTTGCCGAGCGCCCTGGCGAACTGGCCGCCGGTATGTCACAAGTTAAGGTCGAAACGGGTCGGACGCGTCACCGCGAGCACGTTGAGCGCGCCCGACCCGCCGGTGACGTTCGACCGAGTGAGGCGTGTGCCTGACAGGCCGAGGTGACGGTCCGGGAATGCGCGGCACAGCCCTCTGTTCCCGGACCTAGCTTTTGTGTCAGACAGCAGAACGCCCGGCGGAGGGTTAGGACCTTGCCGGGCGCGCTGACATCAGGGGAACGATGCGACCATAGGAGCAACAGGGCTGAGAGGCCCGTGTTCCCAGCCGCCTCGCGGGTCTTCTCTTAGCCGCCGGAGCCCTGGCCACCGCCCCCGCTGCCCTGAGGCACGGGCCTGGCGGGCTGACCGGCGTTGCTGCCCTGAGCGGGATTGGTCGTGATGGTGGAGGCACCAGTGCCGCCAGGCGCAACCGTCACGTTCGGGGTATTGCCGGTCGTGCCCGGCGAGGGGGCCACAACGCCCCCTGCGGGCGGGGCAACCGGAGCACCAGGAGCAACGGTGCCGGCCGGAGCCTGAGCGTAAGCGGGACCAGCGAAGGCCATGGCCGCGGCGGCTATGGCGGCTATCGTGATGGGACGCATGTTCGTTTCCTTCCGTGGGTGTGTGGACTTCAACGCCAGCTGGCAGGAGTGGTTCGAATTGAACAGCCGAGATGCGCGAAGGCGCGATCAAGGCGCAGCAACGTCTGGCGGTCTGAACAGCGACGCTGCTGGCATGAGCAGTTTGAGACTTCCACATCCCGCAGCAGTTGGCTGATTATGGCGTTGCACATCATGCAGCGGCCATACACCGGGGGTCGTCTATGATGACAAGCGCAGACGCCAAAGCGCACGCCAGCGTTCAACACGCTGGGCAGACCGACAAGGCTGGAGCGCCCTACATCGAGCACGTGGAGCGCGTCGCAGCCGCGGCTGCGA
>NZ_JBKIBX010000061.1:6353-26327 GCF_046557895.1 Methylobacterium oryzisoli
AGCAGACTGGCCTCGGCCTCTCTCCTGATGCTGTGGCCCAGGCCGCCTGGCTGCACGACGTGATTGAGGACACCGAGACCACGGCGGATGACCTGCGTCGAGCAGGCTATGCCGAGCCTGTCATCGAAATGATCGAACTGCTGAGCAAGCCGCCGGGGCAGCAGACCTATGAGGAGCGCATCGCCACGATCATCGAGAGCGGCAACCTCGGGGCGATCCTGATCAAGCTGTCGGACAACGAGGACAACAACGATCCTGACCGGGTCAGACCAGAGGGCTTCGAGCATCTAACGGCGCGGTACATCGCCTCGATGGCGCGATTGCGCCGTGCGGCGGCCGCGCTCGGCTACACCGGCCCGTGAGGTTTCTCGCCCACCGTACCTGCCGAAGGGGCATCGCTCGCACGACCGGACCTTTGGCAACGGCGTCGTGTAGCGCGGCGTGCGCGTCTCGAACTTCGTCGACCACGTCCGCTTCGCCACCGAGCCCGCTCGGGCCGGCACCACGCTGCCGCGCCCGAAGCAGGCTTTGCAGGCGTCCATCGCCGCCATCAGCGCGCCGCTGCGCTCGCGATCGAATTTCCCGAACAGCGACCACGGGCTCTCGTCCAGCGGCACAATTCTGCCTGCATCAATCCAGGTTAGACGACGCCTTCCGGACCTGAGGATCACTGTTCTCCACCTGTGTGCCGATAGTGCCATTGGCGCCAATAGGTGGGCACTCGCCGTCTCACAGTGTGTGTCGACCAGCATCTCGGGAGCAGATGCATTTCCCGCCCGTGTGCCGAAAGCGTCATTAGCGCCAATAGGGGAGGCGATCTGCGCCGCCTGTGAGGGCGAGACGGCACGGACCATCCGCAAGCACGTGCTGCCTCTGGCCTGATCCGCGGCAGCGCCGGAACAGCGGCTCAGCCCCCTGTTTTCAGTCTGATATCAACACCTAAACAGCGCCTGTCTCCGTCGCTCGCGATCTCGACCTTGATTGCTGTAGTATGTCGGCTAGTTCGACCGTAACGGATCAAAGGTCAGGTGATGCCAGTCTCAGGCAAACCTTTCGAGAAGGGCAGAAGCGGCAATCCTGGTGGGCGGCCTAAGGGCTCGCGCAGCAAGGCCACGCTCGCGTTGGAGGCGATTTTCCAGGGCGAGGCCGAGGAGATCAGCCGCAAGGCAATCGAGCTCGCCAAGAGCGGGGACACGGTCGCGCTGCGCCTCTGCCTGGAACGCCTGTTGCCGCCTCGCAAGGATCGGCCGGTGCCGTTCGCGCTGCCCCCGATCGAGACCACCGCTGATCTGACGAAAGCGACTGCTGCCCTTCTAGAGGCCGTTGCCAACGGCGAGCTGACCCCATCCGAGGCCGCCGAACTCGGCAAGCTGGTCGACGCCCACGTGCGAGCCATCGAAGTCACGGACCTGCACGACCGCCTCACCCGCCTGGAGGCTGCCCAGCCATGAGCGTCGTTCCACTCGCCCATCGTGTCCGCAAGCTGGATTGCGCCCGCAGCTTCAAGGGCGACCTGAACCAACTCAGCGATGCCCAGCTTTGGGCCCTGATCCGCTCCGGCTATCCCGACCTAGAGCGTAAGCATGGCAGCCTAGCCGGTGCCATCGAGCATCTGCGCGGCACTGGGGACAGCGATGACCGAGCCCTGGCCATCCTGATCGCCGAGGACATCGGATACCCGCCGGCCGGGAGCATGTCATGAGCGTCATCAGCCTGGAGCGGCGCCTGCGCCGGATTGAGAAGCGCCCGGCAGGCGTCTCCTTCTTCCTCGTCTGGGGTAAGACCCCGGAGGAGGCGCAGGACGCTATGCGCGTGGCCGGGGTGGGAGAGGCGGTCCTGCTGATCTGGCCTCACTCCGATCCTGTTCCGCCCTCGCGCCGTGTCGTGTTCGACGATGACGGCGGCAGCCTCTCGGAAATGACCAGCCAAGAACGCGCGATCCTGCGCAATGCCATCGAGGCCGAGTTGGCGGCCCGGGTTCAATAGGAGCCATCCATGACCGTCACGAGCCTGCTCAAGCGCCTAGACCGCATCGAGGCCAAGCACCACGTCGGAGCACCGACAAAGATCTTCGCTGATCGCCCGATCACCGATGACGAGGCGCAGGACGCGCTGACGAACTGGCGCGAGTGGGTGGCGGATGGGCGGGCGAAGCTGCGAGGGGACGTACTTCTCGTGGTATCCCCGCCTATGACCGTCGAGGAGTGGGAAGCAGCCTACTGCACTCGCGCGCGGCACTGAGAGCAACTGACAACCGGTCACGGGCGGCGATCAACGTTCTTAGCGCGATTAGGCTCTGTTTCGGGCGAGGCTTCCTTGGAGTTGCCCCTGTTTGTGGTCCAAGGCCTATGCAAGTTCTCGGGCTGTGTGACGGACCCCCCGGATCTTGGTCCGGCCGAAGGGTGAGCCTCCGGGCTCATTCGGCGGCCTCTCGGGCCGCCGCCAGGGCAGATTCCTGGGGCGTCCGCCACCCCAGGCTGTGTGAGGACGGCTCTCGTTGTACCGCCGCCGCCACGCCTCGATCTTGGCCCGGGCGTCGGCCAACGACAAGAAGCAGTGCGCATTCAGGCACTCGTCCCGCAGCCGCCCGGTGATCGACGCGACCAGCGCAGTGTCGGTCGGCTTGCCGGGACGCGAGAAGTCCAACGTGACGCCGGTCTCGTAGGCCCAGCGATCGCGTGCCTTCGAGACGAACTCAGGCCCGTTATCGACCTGGATCGCAGCTGGTGTGCGCCTCCTGAACCTGACGCACGCGCTCGCGTCGCCGAGCAGGCGTCAGAGCTTTTTGCCAGCACGTCCTGCAGGATGTGCTTGTCGAGGCTCAGATCGGTCACGAGCGGCTTGAGCTTGCGGTTCTCCTCCTCCAGCTGCTTCAGGCGCCGCAGCTCGCCCGTGCCGAGGCCGCCATAGAGCTTCTTCCAGCGGTAGACCGTCTGCTCGGAGATACCCATCCGGCGCAGCACCTCGGCAACCGGCGTTCCCGTCTCGGCCTGCTTCAGCGAAGGCGATCTGCTCCTCGGTGAACCTGCTCTTCTTCACGGCTCCGCTCCTCCCGTCAGAGGCTGACAAAACCGGAAAATTCGCACTCGCGCTGGAACAAAATGGTGGGGGGACGTCACGCCACAGACCGCGCAAGGCAAGAGCTTGGCGCGTGCCTGCAGAGCAGGTTAGATCTGGCCCACAACTTGCGTGGTGCCACTTCTTCGTCGGGTTTGAAGCATAGATTGCGCCAATCGGGGTTTGACTGACTGAGAAATCACGCTACGCTCATACCAATGTACGCGCTTGTACATAAGATACAGCAAAGGTGGAAATCAGAGTTCCTCATGGCAATTCAAAACGACTTTCGAGAACTGCTGTCAGCCGGGGAGGATTCGCAGACATGCCGCAACATCGTAATCGAGAGGAGATCGTTCAGGCGCTGACGGGGATTTTCGATCTTACGGCGCATCATCTCGCGGAAAGCGGGGCTTCGGATCTGGAAGTTGGACGTGCCATGGTGGCGACCGGCTTGTCACACTGGGCGCGGGCCGTATCGGCCGAGCAACTCATTGATGAACTCTGCGGTATTACGAGCGCTCTGGCGGCCGACACACTGGCTATTGTTGTTTACGACGGTAGCTGATGCACTATTAAAGGAAAGCTCTATGGCGATGCGCGTCATAAGCTCCGTAAAATCGGCTGATTAACTATGGATACCTTGGCGGTATCGAGAACAAGGCAGGTATTATTACATTTCACTATGCTGAGAACCGGCGAACCCGATATCGCGCTTAGGGGCTGTGTCGCGCTGCGAGGGCATATGCTCCAGTGCTGGCACAAGGCAACGGGCCGCCTCCAACTAAGAGGGAGACTTGTATGCTGGTGCAGGAGCGGCTTGCGAGCGATCCGGGGCGAGAGGGTGCCCGGCCATTGGTCGTCGATCTCGACGGAACCCTCATCAAAACGGACATCCTTTACGAGTCCTACTTCCGGGCGCTTCCGGGTGACCTGCGTCATCACTGGGCTGTCGTGAAAGCGCTACGCGGTGGCAAGGCGCAGCTCAAGGCGATGTTGGCCGCCGCAAGCGCATTCGAGTACGCGACCCTGCCTTACGATGATGCGGTGCTGGAACTCGCCCGCGAGGCGCGCCAGCAGGGCCGGGAGGTTGTGCTCGCCACCGCCACCGACCGGCAGCACGCGGAGGGCATCGCGGCCCATCTGGGAGTGTTCGACCGCGTCATTGCCTCCGATGGAACACAGAACCTCGCCAGCAATGCCAAGGCGCAGGCGCTGGTAGCGCTGTTCGGCCAGCAAGGCTTCGACTACATCGGCAACGGCTCCGATGACCTCGCGGTGTGGGCCGAGGCGGCGGAAATCTATGCCATCCGGACGAGCTCCGGTGTCCGGCGTAATATCGCGAGGCTCGGAAAGCCCACGCACTACATCGACGCCCCCAAGGCAACACTCCGAGTGTGGATGAAGGCGATCCGCGTCCATCAGTACGCGAAAAACTTCCTTGTATTTGTGCCGGCGATCACCAGCCACCAGTTTACTCTTGAGGCCTTGATCTCGGCCTGCCTCGCCTTCATGGCTTTCTCGGCCTGCGCGTCAGGCGTTTACCTTCTCAATGATCTGCTGGATCTCGAAGCCGACCGGATTCACCCAACGAAATGCCACCGCCCCCTGGCGAGCGGCGCGATCCCAATCAGCCAAGCCACGGCCGCGATTCCGCTGCTGTTCGGCCTTGCGGCGCTCTGTGCTTTTGCAGTCTCTGCCGGCTTCGCTGGCGTCCTTACCGTCTACCTTGTCCTCACTACCGCTTACTCGCTCCATCTCAAGCGCAAAATGCTCATCGACGTGGTGGTGCTGGCCTCCCTCTACACCATCCGCGTGATAGGCGGCGCGGTTGCAGTCAATGTCGTCGTGTCGGAATGGCTGTTCGCCTTCTCAATCTTCATTTTCACGTCTCTAGCGTTGATGAAACGCTACGTCGAGCTGACGGCCATCGCCGACAAGGGTTTGATGGATCCCAGCAACCGCAACTACAAGGCCAAAGACGCCGAGATCGTGGCGATGCTGGCCGCAGGTGCAGGCATGAACGCGGTGACGATCTTCTCGTTGTACGTCGCGTCGCCGTCGGTCCAGACGCTCTATCACCGTCCATCGCTGCTCTGGCTGATCTGCCCAATTCTGCTGTTCTGGATCGCACGGGCGCTGATGATGGCGCACCGGCGCCACATGCACGACGATCCGGTGGTCTTTGCGATCCGCGACCGCGTCAGCCGCCTCGCGGCGGTGCTCGTGGCGGCCATCCTGCTCGCCGCGGTATGACACACCCTTATCACGGCCTCATCACGGCGCGGCGCCGACGACGAGAACTCCGCTCACGAGCGTTGTGTTGCCCTCGCCATTCAGCATCAGCGATTCGTCGGGCAAGGGGCGGCCGGCATCACCGCGGTCCCGAGCGCGCCGTACAGTAGGGCACTGGCCCACCCATGACGGCCCCGCTGCAGAAAACGTCCGCTCCATCGGACGGCGATCCACGTGCAAATGATCCGGAGGCGATGAATCAATGTCCGAGTACAGTCCGGTCCTTGAGCGCGATCTCGCGCTGGCCCAGCAGCGCTCGGTCGGGAGCGCCTCAGCCCTGGATGGCGTTGATACAGCTCTCGCCGCCGCCTGTGCGCTCGTTGCAATGTTGATTTCGGCTTGGGGCTTCGCCACGCTCGGCCCAGCCCTCGACACCGAGCATTCCTTCAACATCTGGTTCCAGGCCGACACGCCGCGAGTGGTGCTCAACCTCACCGACCTAGCAAGCAATCATTACCGCACTGCGGTACATCCGATCTCGTCACTGCTTACGACGCCGCTCGTTCTCGCCCTGGCCAAAGCCGGCGTGCCGCCTCTTCTCGCCTGCAAGGCGCTTATCGCGCTCGCTGGAGGCGCCTGCGCTGCTCTTTTGTTTATCACCGGTCGGCTTCTGCGCCTCGGCCGCCTCGACGCTGCACTTGTCGTTGCGCTCTTCTTGACGAGTGCTGCTTACCTGCATTGGTACGGACAGATCGAACTCAGCGCGTTCTCGGGCGTGACTATCGTCCTCTCGCTGCTGTTGCTGGTCCGCGAGTCGCTGGCCGCACCAGTCTGGTGGGTGCTGATGAGTGCCGCGACGCTTAGCATCACGGTCACCAACTGGGTGGCGGGCCTCGCCGCAACCTTCGCTCGCTGGCCGCTGCGAGGGTTCGCGGCGATCTCGGCCGGGGCATTCGTGCTCGTCTGCCTGCTGGCGATCGCGCAGCAGCACGCTATGACTAACGCGCAGCTGTTCTTCAAGTACTCGTCGGCCCGCAACGAGACTCAGTGGACGCAGATGGCGATGGAACGTCATGGGCGCGGCACCTGGAGTCCAGCGCGCAGCCTCTACTCACTCTTCGTGACCACTGCCGTTGCTCCCATGCCGCAGCGCGAATCCAAGCAGGGCGTGACCGTGGTGACGAACCAGAGGCCCACCCTGGCGGACATGACTTGGCTCTCACTCACCGCCATTGCTGCCTGGATCGGGCTTCTCGCCTGTGGCGCCTACGCGGGCTGGCACGTGCGGCACTTGCGCCGCGTCGGTATTGGGATCGGCCTGATGTTGCTCGCGCAAGCGCTCCTACACAGCATCTATGGTGACGTAACCTTCCTGTACGCGGCCCACGTCATCCCAATGCTGGTTGGCCTCGCGGCGCTGGCCTTCGCCTCACCTGCACGCCACTTCGCCCGAGTGGCAGCGCTCGTGGTCGTGGTGGCGGGCGGCCTCAACAATGTTGGACAGTTCCGCGCTGCCGCCGCTTTCGCCAACGACATCCTGCGGTCCGGAGGAAACGCCGTCGACCCTGTTTTCAACGGGGGTGTGCTGCGGTCCGGGCTGAGCGGTTGAGGCGATCAGTACCATGCACCACTTGCTGCACAGCTTTATGAACGATCCCTCTTGGGCAGTGGCGCTCCACGCGGCTGCTATGCCGGCCGGCCTCGCAAGTGCGGGTCTCGCGGCCGTGCTCCTAGCGATCTGGCTGGTACGGCGTCCGGCGAGAACTTGGTCGACAGCAGCGGCACTCCTTGGCCTCACGGTCGCGGCGGTGGGGGCGCTCACCCTGTACCGTCTGGTGCCGCAGCGCATCGGCGAGGGGCGTTTCGCCGTCCTTGCCGCGATGCGCGAGCGGCCGCACGACCCCTGGCCGCGTCCGGCTGGGCACGTGCCGCTCGGGGCCTTCGGGGCTTCCGAGACCGCGAAAGGCATCGTCGAGCCAGGTGGCAGCTTCAGTCCCGCGTTCCGCAGCTTCGGCATCTCGGTCTGGGTCGTGGAAGAGGGCGGCGCGATTTCGTCGACGAGCGACGACGTCCCCGCCGGCTTAGCGAGTGCCCGCTACGATCACTCCCCAGAAGGCCAGCCGGCAATCGTGGTCGAGGCGCCCGCCTACGTGGCAACGTGGAGCGTGGTGGGAGCGGCGCATTTTCGGCTCGACCTCGTGGGCCGTGCCGCGCCTGGGCAACACGTGGAGGTCGCAATCCGTAGCGTTGGTCCCGCGGGCGGACCATTGCACCGCATCGTCGCCGACGGCAGCCGCTTGCACCTCGACGAAGCCTGGACGATCGAATCCAAGACTTCGACTCGCCTGACCGCGCTTGGCGAGGAGGGCGTAGCGGGCTGGACGCGGCCAGACGCGACCCCGCCCTCCCGTGTTGCTAGTGCGACCGGCTGGGCTCATGCGCGGCTCGCCGGGGCGGCCGATTCGCGCGTGGTGCTGGAAGTGCTCGGGAATGCCGTGCCTGCGCCTCCCTGGCCGGTGCCGCAGGTGCGTCTCAGCCTCAAGCGGATCGATCCCGCCTTCGCGCACATGCTGGAGGCGCAGATCACTGCGCTCCTCTCCGGCGTCGTCGGGGACGAGACCCGGCCGGGCGATCCAGTGAATTATCCATTGCAGTGGCAGCGGGACGCGACATTCATCCTCGTCGCCCTCGCGCGAGCCGGCTATACGGATCTCACCAAGCGCCTCGCAAGACCGATAGCCCGTGAGGATTTCTTCGGCGGTTTCGGATCCGAGTCCGATGCTCCGGGTCTCGCTCTCTGGGCACTCTCAGAGACCGCCACCCTAGTGAACGAACGGCCCTTCGACCTCGCTCTCTGGCCGGACGTTGTGCGCAAGGCTGCGCTTATCACCGAGATGCTAGGGACTAACACCGAGATGCGTCGACCCTACTCGGGTTCAATCGTCCCAGACTATGTAGGGCATCCGGACCTGACTCTCGTGACGGGACCGAATCGCGACGGTCTGATCAGTGGCCGCATGGACTGGCACCGCCCGGTTCTGTTCGTGAACGCGGTGAGTTTCGCGGGCCTGAGGGGTGCAGCGAAGATTGCTGAGCGGCTAGGTGAGTTCGAGCGCGCGGCGGAGTGGACGCGCCTCGCCGAGAGCATCAAGGCGGCGTGGCGCCGAGTCTTTTCGGCGCCCGATCGGATCGCGGACGCCGAGAACGAGCGAACGTTCGTTTCGGGCCTTTGGCCTTCCGAAATCGCAGAGCCCGCCACTTTCGAGCAGCGCCTTGACGCACGCTGGCGGCGGCACTGGACGGCGCCGGATCAGCCAGCCGAGCGCCCTCTCTGGACCTATTTCACCCTCGCGGAGGCACATCAATGGCTGCGCCTCGGGCGGCAGGATCGGGTCTGGGGCGTGCTCAACTACTTCGCGGCCCACCAGCCTATGCCCGGCCTGCACACTCTCTGGGAGGGGCGCCGGGAGGAAAACAGCTTCGGCCTCTGGAAGACGGCACGCGGCTGGGTGAGACCACCGAACGTGAACCCGCACTACTGGTCCGCCGCCGAAATGCTGCTACTGCAACTCGCGATGTTGGCTACGGTGTCGAACGAGGCGGACTCTGAGGAACTCATTATCGGGATGGGCGTGCCGCCAGCATGGTTGGGGCAACCCTTCGCGGTCACCGGGATTGGCACATCCCGCGGCACCGTCGATTGGGCCTGGACGGGTCGCGAGGTCCAAGTCACGCACGCGGGTGACCCACTTCCAGTCAGGCTTGGACCAAGCTTCCCACCCGGCACAGCCGTGACGCTGCGGTCCGGACCGTGAGGGCATATAGCGAATGAAGGCACTTTATAGAATTCTTTGCGATAGATCTTCGGCATACTCGTAGCTAATTTGCACAAATGCAAATCAAATATGCCCGCTTAACACTTCGCTGCAGTTCTGGAGATCTGAGCGGTGGGCCGCGACGTGATTTATTGCCATTTGTCAATTTCTAGAGGAAATTCTGGCACTGCGAAGAACGTGATGAAAGCTGAACGTGATACGCCTGACACACAGAACATCGATCATGGAATGGTCGCATATGCAAAACGGCGTTAGTTGCACCGCTCCTGCCCTGTCCCATCAGCAACGGTGAGCCGCCCCGAGTTTCCCGCAGGCCCCAACTCTTGAGAAGGTGGAGCCATGACGAAGCATACTCCGCCCCTCTCCCCTGAGATCCGCGAGCGGGCGATCCGAACGGTCCGAGCCCATCAGCGCAAGCACGACCCGCGATTGGTTGTGATCCAGTCGATTGCGGGCAAGCTTGGACGCTCGGGCGAAACTCTGCCCATATGGAATTGTCAAACAGAGCGCAATCAAGGCCTGCGGTTGGGGCAAACTACGGATAAACGCGAGCGGATCAAGGCGCTTGAGCGTGCGAACCGCGAGCTGCCTCTAGCCAACGAAATCCGGAGGAAGGCCAGTGCGCAATTTTGCGGTGGCGGAGCTCAATCGCCCGTCAAGGACATGATCGCCTTCATCGTATGCCACCGCGCGGTCTCCAGAGGCGCGTTGATCTGCAGGGCCCTGCCGATCGCCTCATCGGCCAACCAAGCCCATAGAGCCCGCCGCGCTGATACCGGTCAGCTGCTAGCCCGAGTTGGGAGCGACGAGACGCCGATGGTCGAGGTTCGATGTGTGTACGATGCGAACTTCGGCGTCAATTACGTCCGGCAGGTCTGGATACCGTTTGGCCGAGACGGGCTCGCGGTCGCTCGATGCACGGTGGCACACCCGATGCGAGCGATGAACCTGAAAGGCATCCTGCGGCGTCAGTGGGTCCGCATCTCTATTCCCGATCCGGCTAGACTGAGAGAGTGCTCATGTTGATGCCCTGGCGCACGATGGATGACAATGCGATTGCGGTCGCCCTGAAGGAGCGACGATGTTTAGGATGTGATGCATGGTGGCTTTCACACTCTTCCCAGCGGTTCAAGTTCTGAACGCAGGCCGGCAAAAGCACTAACTTTCTTGCACAAAAGAGGTATCATGACACTCAGACTCTTTGTTTTAATCCTGGTGTCAGTTTTTTTGTCCGCAATGGCGCAGGTCGCTCTCAAAAAAGGAGTAGGTTTGGCAAAATCTCTCGACGGAAATCCTGAATTTATCGGATTTCTGTTGCAGCCTTTAGTGCTTACAGGCCTGTTTCTCTACGGATGTGGGGCAATTTTATGGCTTTCTGTCTTGTCTCGTGCAGATTTAAGTCTTGCCTACCCTTTTGTGAGTCTCGGATTTATCCTGACAATGGCTGCAGGCGTGCTGTTCCTAGGCGAGAGTCCTTCGCTTACGCGAATTATCGGCACTATGATTATCGCGTTCGGCTGCATTCTTGTAGCTAGATCATAAATCCTGCCTCGGATCTCACATAGCATGAGCACCGATGGTGGAGGGGCTGTTGTACCCCTAATCGCGAGGGTATTTTGAACTGGGCCAAGTGAGAAGCTACTGCATGGCGGTAGCCCTGGGTAGGCGGTAGGCGAGATGTTGGATGGTGACAGGACGGAGCTGGCGCATGGTGCAGTCTCCGTCTGGTTAGCCCCCAGAGGTCAGATCTCCGGTGTCAGTGCTCGTCCCGAGTGCCGTCAGCCCGCATGCGGAAGCGGACACCTGCGCCTCCGCCATTCTCGGGGATGAACTCGATGCCAGCAGCTTCTAGAGCCGCGCGGACAGCTCGCACATTGTTCGGCATGCCGCTCGCCATTCCTTCGCTCGCTTCCATGCGCTTCAGCGTTGGGACCGAGATGGCAGCCGCGGCGGCCAAGTCGTTCTGGCTGAGCGCGAGCAGAGTGCGTGCCGCAGCAATCTGGCGACCCATGATGGCCTCTTGATCCTTATAGCTCATTTAGATCCCAAGGGATTGACAGCTGGCGCTATATGATCCATAAGTATCACTGTGATGCTTTTGGTCAAGGTCGCGCCGATGTCCGCCATCCGCTCTCTCTCCTGGTCAGCCGCGATGCGTGACATCGAGCGCGACCGTGGCCAGTTCCGTCCTGGCGAACGCGCCGCCATCGCGCGTGCAAACGCCTTCGCCAAGATGGCTGCCGATCGCGCCCGCACCGGTGCGCCCCTCGTCGTCGGTGGCCAGTACGACCGCCGCGCCATCATGGCTGCCGCCATCAAGGCCGCGCAGGCTCGCCGCGCTGTGTCGGGTGAAGCGTGGGGCGTCTGCCTCTCGGCTGCTCTCAAGGGCGTCTGGCAGGTAGCCAAGGCCGCTCGCCTCGCCAAGGCGCACTGACATGGCCGAGACCGCTCGTCTCCTCCGCATCGCCGCCCAAGCCCGTCTAGCGGCTTCCTGCACCGTCCTGCCGGCCGACGCTGCTGCCCTGAAGGCCCAAGCCCGTTTCGCCCTCCGGCTCGCCCGCAGAGGCCACCGCGCGCCGCTACCACCGTAGCTCACAGCCTCCCCGTTTCTGGGGACCCGCACTCGCACCCTCATCCGAGCTTTCAGCCCCGGAGCCCCCGGTTATGGCAACGACCCCGCACGCCCGCTTCCAGCCCGTTCCCGTCCTCGTTCCCACTCGGCGCTACGCTCGTGCCGCCCACGTATCCCGCGTCTCGCAGTACACGCGGCAGGCGCCGTTCCTGATGCCCGACGAGGCCGACGAGGTGCCCGCCTGGGAGGTGGTGCAGCCCGTCCGGCCCGACACGCCGCACGCCCGCGCCCTGCGCTTCTTGAACTTCACGGGCGAGCTGCTGAGTGCCGCCCTCATCATCGCCGGGGGCGTGTTCGCCTACGGCTTCCTGCACATCGGCTGAGCCGGGGGGACACCGCCATGAAGATGAACCTAGCCCGCCTCGTCCGCCGTCCGGCCGATGAGCCCCGTCCCTCCCTGCGCGAGCGCGCCGCCGCTCTGAAGGCCTCGGCAGCTCGCGTGATCCTGCGGCCGGTTCCGGCCGCGCTCGCCGACCATGCGAAGCCCGTCCAGGCCCCGCCGAGCCTTGACCGGTCGGTGCCGCTGCTCGGCCCCGACGCCGCGCTGATCTGCGAAACACGGGATCTCGCCGCGATCGAGGCCGCGCAGGAGGCCCTGCTTGCCAACGGCGACTATGCCGACGCCTACGACGCGCCGGCCTGGGTGCAACTGGAAGGATGGCGCGAAACCATCTTCTCGCGGATCAACGCCACGCGAGCGCAGACACTCAGTGGCTTGAGAGCCAAGGCGGGGCTGTTCAGCTTGGAGTGTGTCTCGCATCATCAGCAGGCCCATGAGCAGCTTGCCCTCTCGCTCGCGGCCGACCTCAACGGGATGGGGCCGCAAGCGGCTGCCGAGCTTGATCCCATCTTCGCGGCCATTGAGCACAACTGCGAGGGAATGTACCTGCGCCAAGCCGCTATGGAGGCAACGGCCGCATCGAGCGATCGCAACCCGGACCTCGTGCGGGCCCGTGAGGAGGCAGGAGACGAAAGCTGGCGACGCTGGAACGCTCTCCTTGAGGTTCGGCCGACCACCGCCGCGGGGGCGCGGGCTCTCGCCCGGCATGTGCTGGAATGGATGGAGGAGCAGGGTGAGGATGGTCCCGAGACGGCGGATTACCGCAAGGCGCTGGCGCTGATCGGCAGCGATGTCGTTCCGGCCGATGCCGGCGCCGCCACTCCTCGCCCGATCGCCCCTCCTGCGCCGCCTCCACCGGCGGTGACCATCCCGGGTCTAAGCCGGTGCACGATCGACCAGCTAATCGGCCTGTTCGACGTCTATGCGCGTGCCATGGGCACGTTTCACACCTCGGCGTTCTGGCCGAAGGTCGGCGAAGCGGGGTCCGAACTCCTCACGGGCGAGGGCGACCGTTGCGAAACGCTGATGCACGCCGTTGAGGACGAGTTGCGGCGCCGTGTTCCCAAGGATGCCTCGGAGAGCGACGAGAAGGCGGAACGGCTGGCCTACATCCTCATGCAGCGGAGCGATTGGCAGGGCGTGCGCCGGGTGGCGGCCCAGGCCGAAGCCGAGATCGCGGCCTTCGAGGCCGAGTTCTGACCCGATGACGAACATCCTGCACTTTCCCGATCGGCGCCAGCGCGGCGCCGGTCTCGGCCCTCAGTCGGTTGACCCGGCCGTGAGGGCGCAGGTGGAGCGGGCGGCCCAAGCCGCTCTCGACACTGCGGATCGGCTCATCGCCATCCTCGATCGCTGGGATGGAGATCCGGATTTGGAGCCTGATGTGGACGAAGAGCCCTCACTCGGCGCTCCCGAATGCGATGGCTCGCAGGTCATCTGGTGCCGCGGCAGTGATCGCGACCTCGAAATGAGCCATCCTGGAGAGCAAACCTAATGCAGTGGTCCGTGCCGAGCAGTACCGTCTACGAGAGGAGAACGTAGACGGTACTGCACCAGGGTCACGCGCTGGGGCGATACTCGGCCGCGTTGACGAGGCGGGCGGTGCTTACGCCACCATAGTCATTGAAGCCGAAGCGCTTGAAGCCGCGACCGAAGCCGCGTCCATAGTGGAAACGGTTGAACTTGTAGAACCGACCACCGTGGAAGCCGTGCTTGTGGAAGCCGCCATGGTAGCCGCCGCCGTGATACCCGCCGAACCCACGGGCTTCTGCGGACCCGGCGAAGCTGATGGCTGCGATACCTGAGATCAGGGCGGCACTGAGAACGGTCTTGATCATCGCTTACTCCTGTCTGTTCGAGGTAGGAGCAGGATGCGGGTTGCTTCCGATATCTTCCGTGATGCGCATCACGATTGTGCTGGCCTGATTGGGGGATGCCGGAGCCGCGGCCTGCGCGGCTTCCGTCTGCGCCACCGCACCCCGCAGGCGCCCGAGGCCGGCGCGCTGCTCGGCCGATAGGAAGGGCAACACGGCCCGGCCCTCGCTGCGCAGCAGGTAGTCGAGGCGCCCGGCCATGTCGCGGCCGTCGCCCCCGACGTACCGGGCGATGATGGACTGCTGCACCGCCTGCCACGGCTCGCTGTCCTCGCCAACGGCAGAACGCAGCCGCGTGAGGGTCTGAAGCTGGCCCGAGGAGATCCGCCCCGTGGTGGTGCCGAACAGGGACGTGACCACATCGCTGGGCGAGGCGTCCCGCTCCACGATGCGCTGGAGGCGCTGGCCGGCTACGTCGCCCGGACCACGCGGGGCGAACGCCTGCTTGTACTCGCGAAAGAGGCCGCGGGCGCGCCGCATGGCTTCGGCCGGCGCTACGTCCCCGATCGGCAGCGAGCCGGAGGCAGCAGGCCCGAAGCCTTCGCCCAAGCCCGGGAAGGGCACATCGTCAGCAACGGTCGCGAGGGGCGATGAGGCCGTCGCAGGCGCCCGCTGGCCGAACATCCCGACACTCATCAGATCCTCAACCCGTTGGTCGAAGGCGTCGATCACGCGCCCGAGCGCGGCCCGATCCGTCGGGTTCTGGCCCGTGCCGCCGTAGTACGAGACGAGGCGCTTGCGGACCTGCTCCACCTGCCGGAGGCTCGGGCCAGCGTCCGTGAGGCCGAGGATGCCGGGCAGGTTGTCGAGGTCGGCCACGGCCCGCGCTGCGGCTGGCGTCAGGACCGGATCAAGAGCCACCTCCGGCCCGAGCGCGGCGCGCACGCGGCTGCCGACGTCCGAGAGAGCGTCGGGCGCGAAGGAGCCGGGGATCTGGCCCACCTCCCCATACGCCTGCCGGTAGGCGCCGCGCGCCCGTTCTGCCGCCTCGCGGAGGCCCTGCACGGCCGTTTCCGCCCCGGAGAGGGGATCGGAGCCCGTCGGCCCCTGCACCGCCTGTAAGGCCTCGGTCTCGGCTTGCTGCGCTGATGCGAGCCGCTGGGCCGCCTCGTCGCTGGCGAACCGCGCCCGGTCTGCTGCCGCCTCGAAGGCCATCTGCAGATTATCGATCGGGTCTGCGCAAGCTGGCGTTGGCCGTCCGGCAGGTTGGGCTGCGCGGCGGCCCTGATCAGGAAGCCGACCCGCTGGCTGAGCGGCGCCTGCGCGATTGCCGGCACGGGCACGTTGGCGATGGTCTGATCCGAGCCTGGGATGGCGAAGCCCTGCGCGGCCTGTGCGCCCGGCGCGGGGATATCAGCGGCCGACACGCTGCCGAGCGTGCCGCCGAGCGGAGCGCCCCCGGCATCCGCCACCATGATCGGGCGCCCGGAGCCCGCACCGCCGGCCGGCGCCTGTCGCAGGGTCGGCATTGCATCGGCCACGCTGTCTGCCTGCGTTCCACCACCGTAGCGCCCGCCCATCCAGGAGAGCACCTGTCCTGCCGTCTTCGGCGTACCGTCCCGATTGAAGAACACCGTCCGGTTGGCGTTCGCGGCACCCGGTGTCACGAAGGTGGCCGCGGCCGCATCGGGATTGCGCATCGCGCCTGAGAGGAAGCGGGGACCGCCCGCCTCGCCCAGGAAGTGGCTGGCGTAGAGGGTCGCCGGGTTGACCGGGAGGCCGGCAGCCGAGAGCGCCCGGGCGTTGTCCGCCGTGAACGCCTGCATGGCCCGCTCCTGCTGGGCGGGATCGGTGCGGCCGCTCGCCGTCAGGCCGAGGTCCGGGTACTTGCGGGCGAGGCCCGCCCAGGTCTCGGCGGTGAACTGGTAGCGGCCCGTGGCGGTGCTGTTCGGGTTGCGGGCAAGGTCGTTGCCCCCGCTCTCCCGGGCGCGGGTCTGGGCGAGATAATCGCCCATCTCGCCGCCGCCGCTCGCGAAGGTCGGCAGCGACGAGCGGCCAGCGCCAGCGGTCGAACTCCGCTGTTCAAGGCCCTGAGGACCCTGCGCTGCGCCATCCGCACCGTAGAGCCGGCCCAACTCCCCCAGAAAGCCGGCGCTCGCCTGCTGCTGCGCGTCGAACTGCTTGGCCTGCTGTCCGTACTTCAGGATGCCGAGGCCCGTGTCGGCATCGCCCGCCTCGAACGCTACCCGTGCCGCGCCTTGGTAATCGCCTGCCGAGAGCGACAGGCCCAGCTGCTTGGAAAGGTCCTGTTTGCGCCGGCGCTCCATACCCTCGGCCAGCGTCGTGCCGAGTTGTGCCAGAGGCGAGAAGTCGATGCGGGGTAGCCCAAAGCCGGAGGTCATCAGCCCTGTCCCTCGCAGGTTCGAACCGCGTCGTAGGCGCGGTAAGCGTCGGTGGCGGCGTTCATGGCGGCGACCGCCTCGTTCAAGGTAGCGAAGAGGGTCCCGCGCTCGCGCGGCAGGTGCTCCAGCAGGAAGAGGATGTGATCGGCCTGCAGCTTGAGGCGTTCGACGGCGCGAACGGTGCGCACCAGATGCGGCTCGATCGGCAGATCAGGCGCACGGCCCTGGCGGGCCCCGACGCTGTCCGGTTCGGCGCTGTGCGGGTTGCACGCCTCGCCCATCATCACGCGGCTGCCCGCAGTGCGGCGCCGGGAGCACCTGGACGAGGGCAATCGGGATCTTGAGGTGAGCACAGCGCGACGAGGCCGGCAGCGAGAGCGCGACGGGCCAAGGCGGACCGCTTCAACCCGCTTTCGCGTGCCTCACGATCGAGAGCGGCACGCATGTCGCCGCTGAGCCGGAAAATCAGAACATCATCGAGGGGCCGGTTCACGGCGACATCTCCCGAGTGTCAGAGCACTCAGGAGACCTAGATCATCCGGCGGCTTTTTGTAATACAGAGTACAGTAACGCATAGCGTTTAGCGCTTCGCAGAGTGAGCACCGCATCTGTGCGCACACGCCGCTGTGCAAATTTCTTCTCAGCGCGAAGTGAGATCCTTTAGGGATTGCGCAGGGGGCATCTCGCCCTCGACCGCATCCCCGGCCATCTGAAATTCTGGCTCAGCGTCGACGGTCGTTTTGTAATCCCGGAGCTTTTCAGGCGCGTCCCAGTTCATATCTCCTTGCTCAAGAGCAGCGCGCCCCGCCTTTCGCTCGCGCTCCTTCCTTTCCTCGACTTCCTCGGGTGTTGGACCAAACAACGTTTCCCGCCCTGATCCACTATAGGCGTCCGTAATCCGGCCTTCCATGGTGTCAATGTAAACTCCCTCTTCGAAGAAATCTCCAACCCAGGCAATTCTTTCTTCAGCAATCTTCCGTCCCAGGGCAGCTGGAGGAAGGTCAAACGTTCGAGCGCCAGGGGCGGGCCTTGGGCCTTCGAGGGGTGGAGGGTTATCTTCGCCTCGCCAAAGCAGATAGTGCTTAGTTAGATCGACAGCCGCACACAGCGCCGTTCTTACTTCCACCTCATCACGACCACGCGCCCTCGCAGTGCGCGTGATGTGCATGAATTCATCGGCCAGAATTTCGAGAAACTGGGCGACGGCGTGATTGGAGCGCAGATAGGGCCGCAGCTCGAAGTTGAAGATGCCCGGCAGGGGGTCTCCCATCTTCTGCGATTGCTCCTCAAGGGATTGCTCAAGCCGTCGCTCAACCTCCTGCGCAAGCGAACGCCCCTCCTGCGCGGCAATCTTCTCAAGCGCCTGCTTCAGGTCTGTCCGCGTCCGGACATTGATCGACTGACGATCTACGCCGCCTGACGGCTTCCTTGGCATCTGAACAAACCTCGCGTCGCGTCGCACACAGAGACCTTGTGCGACATTAATTGGCACGAAGGCCTTGTCATCGCAAGAGGGCAGCTCTAAAACGAGTAGCATTACGCGACACAGAGCGACGCGCATTCGCATCGCTAAGAGGCTGACCATGATCACAGCGGAAGTGCTCAAGCGGATCAGGGAAGGCGCGAACGTCCCGGTCGCCCCGCTCGCCCGGGTCGTCGGATGCAGCCCCAACCATCTTTGGAAACTCGTTCGGGACGGAGAGATCGAGGCCGTGAAGGTCGGCACCGCGATCTTTATTCCCGCGCGCGTTGCGGCGCCGCTCGTTGGCATCAAGCCGGAGCCCATTGCCGCCTGAAGCCCGCCGTCGGCGGGCGCGCCCTGCCGGCTCTCCAGCAGCCCGCCCCGAAAAAGAACGGCCCCGACACGGGGACCGTGCGGGGCCGAAAAGGTCAAAATCACATGACAACATCTATGCTCACCCACTCGCGTGCGCAACTGCCCTGCGAGATCAATCGGCCGATTGAGGTTACCGATCTGAGCGGCGTACAGGCTCGCCGCATCCTCGGCCGTATCAACGCGAGCTCCGAACTTGCTGCGGTCATCGCCAGCCACGCCTTCCACGTGACCGATCGATGGGGGCGCTGATGTCGTTCCATCCCGCACCTGATCCCGCGCATGGCACGCCGGATCTCTACCGCGTCAGCATTGCCGAATGCGTGGGCAGCCTCGCCATCTATGGCGAAACCGTCACCCGCTACGCCGAACTCGGAGACGATGCCGGGCTCGCCTACGGCCTGCGCTGTATGGCGGCCAACCTCAGGTGCGCCCTGAACCTCCTCGGCGATCTCGAACACATGACGGAGCGCCAACAGCAGCGTGGGCCGAACCACGAGGAGGCGTGATGACTGACCGCTTCATCGATCACTTTGCGGACGAGATCTCTCAATTGCAGCCCGACCCGCGGTTTCGCGGCGCAGAGTTCATCGGGGACATGCTCCCGGGTCGCGGCAGAGCCCACACCAACGAGCCCTGGGGTGAGGCTGACCTCTCCCTCCTAGGCACCGGCCGCCGGCCAGCGCCCTCATTCTCTCTCTCTGCCGTTGGCGACTGGGCCGAGTGGGTGGAGACCAAAGCCCGCAGCGCCTCAGCACCGCCCGACTACGTCGCGGTTGCCCTCTTGGCTTGCGTTGGCGCCACCATCGCCAACGTGCGTTGGCCCCTCGCTGGTGCCACGTGGTCTGAACCGCCCGTGCTCTGGTGCGCCGCGGTCGGCTCGCCCTCATCCGGCAAGTCGCCTTCCATGGATGCAGCCTTCGGGCTGGTCCGACACGCTGAGGACCTGCTGGCCGCCGACTTCGAGATGGTCCGGGCCGATTATCTCACGCGCAAGCAGGCGGCTGAAGCCCGTTCCGAGGCGTGGAAGGCCGACGTCAAGGCGGCCGTGAAGGCCGGCGAGGATGTCCCGCCCATGCCACACGATGCGGCCGAACCTCTCCCGCTCGTCCGGCCTCGCATCCGGGTTGCTGACGTCACGGCCGAGAAGCTCGGCATCCTTGCAGCCGGCCTACCGCGCGGGCTGCTCCTGGTGCGCGACGAACTCGCTGGCTTCATCGGCGGACTGGACCGCTACAGTGGGGGAGGGTCCGACCGCGCGTTCGCGATCGAGATGTATGGCGGACGCCCGTATGTGATCGACCGCGTGAAGAACCCCGAGCCGATCAGCATTCGGCACCTCTCTGTCGGGCTGCTGGGCGGCATCCAACCCGAACGACTGTCCGCCCTCATTGAGGGACCGGACGATGGCTTGGCCTCCCGTCTGCTGTGGTGCTGGCCGGAGGCCAATCCCGGCTTCCGGCTCGCACGTGAAGCCGTCGACGACGCACCGATGCAGGCAGCATTCGCGCGGCTCACGACGCTGGCGATGGGCAGCGACGCGTTCGGCAACCCGGAGCCGAAGCGACTGCGACTGACCCGTGAGGCGGAAGACGTCTTGGAGATCTTCGGCCGCCAGATGGCGCGGCGGGCTGATGAGGCGACCGGCCTGTTTGCGGGCACGCTCGGCAAGGCGCGCGGGCATGCGCTACGGCTGGCTGCCGTCATCGATCATCTGTGGTGGTGTGCGCGGCCGCAGGAGAGGGAGCCGGAGGTCCTCCGCCCCACGGTTGCTTGAGACACCCCGTTAGCGGACGGTCTCCGCGGCAGGGGTGAGGACGATGA
>NZ_JBKIBX010000062.1:0-24589 GCF_046557895.1 Methylobacterium oryzisoli
GAGGACAGAATCACAGCCCCTTCCGCACCGCTACCCAGCGTGAGTCGGGCTCAGCGAGACTTGGTATAAGAGCTTCTAACAGAAAGGGGTCTGGTGCGATCTCGGGAATATGAGCCAGCCCCTTGTCAATGACGCGCTCTGGACGGTGGCGAAACCGCTGCTCCCGCCTGAGCCCCTCAAGTTAAGGGCGGTCGGCCCTGCGTGACCGACCGCGCCGCCCTGACCGGCATCCTCTTCGTTCTGCAGTCGGGCCTCGCCTACGAGATACCGCCGCTAAAGATGTGCTGCGGCTCGGGGATGACGCGCTGGCGCAGGCTGCGTGACTGGCAACAGGAGGGCGTCTGGGACCAGCTTCAGCGGAGGTCGCTGGACCACCTCGGGCAGCGCAACGCTATCGACTTTCGGCACGTGCCGCTCGAAAGTGCCAACCTGCCTCTCAACGCATGGCCCGCCCTGTCCGCAAGAGGCCCTGAATCCGTTGGTCTGAGCAGTCCGTGTAATCGTATCCGGCCTCCCGGCACGACTGCTGAGCAAGGAGACCCGCGCGTTCTAGTCCTCTTGGCCTTGAGCGAACCCTGGCCCAATTCGGCCAATTCCGGCGGTAGGCGACACGCCACGAGTGGCGGGCCGAGCTTTATCTCGCCTTCACCACTCTCGCCTGCGCCCTAATTGCCGAGCCCAGACTGACTCGCTTCATTCCTAACTCTAAGCTGAACGGCGGCGAGCCACACGTCTAGCTGATCGACATTCTCACATGCATCGCCGAAGGCCGCTCCGACAGCTGTATCGACGAGTTGCTGCCCAGAGCCCATGCGAGCGCGCAAGACCTCGGAGCTGTGGCCTCAGGGCACCGCTTGTACTCGACCTCAATGTGGATCGCCGTTCGTTCTCGACAAGGCAGCCGACATGACCATGATGGACCGGAATCTATGGTCGCGCCCTACGCTGCAAGCGTTGCCGGACAGGCGTGTCTCAGTCGCCGCGACACGGCCACCACGGCGGCCTACACGACCGGGTCGATCGCCACATTTGTGACAAGCCCTCGTACCAGGGAGGGCATCAGGTCCCCACGATCTGAACTCCTTGGAGACTACTCTAATGAACCCGATTGGATCAGCATAATGTGTTCAACCGGCTACGTTCTAATTTTTCCCCGAGATCCCTGAATTGGGCAAGCCAAGCCGCCGCCCATCCCTAAAAGGCGTTTATTATGACACAAAAAATAGCAATCCTCGGTGGAGGCTGGTACGGCTGCCACATCGCATCATCATTGATGGCACTTGGGTTTTCTGTGCGGCTTTTTGAACAGAATAATAGATTGCTGGCAGAAGCTTCTGGTAACAACCAATTTCGGCTACATCTTGGGTTTCATTATCCCCGCCATGCTGGAACCAGGATCCAATCTCGTGACGGGTTTTCACGCTTCATCGAGAGATACAGCGAGCTCAGCCGTCCTGTTGAACAGAATATATACGCCGTCCCTAAGCATACATCTCTAGTCGATTTTGATACATACAAATTGATAATGACAGCCACCGGCATACCTTACCACACCATCGATAGTTGCAGCATTCGATTAGCCAACATTGATGGGCTGATGAGAGTTGATGAGAGAGTGATTCTAATTGATAAAGCTAGGCATTATTTCTCTACTCATCTACGTCAAATACTCAGCCTAGAAGTTAGAATAGATGATATATCACAAGATAGAAAAGGTGTTTTTGTAAATGGAGAGCGCTTTGATTACATGGTGGACGCAACTTGGGGCCATTTTAGCGAGTCAAAGATAGATAGGTTTTTTGAGCCAACGTTGCTACTATATTTTGAGGCTGAGCCGGGCCTTCCAGCACTTACCTTTGTAGATGGACCATTGTACTCCATTTATCCAACCGAAGAACGCACGATTTATACTTTATCCAGCGTCCCTCACACGCCCTTAGGCCATTTCAAAACGTCCGAAGAGGCGCGCAGAGTGCGAGACTCGGTTGACTCGTCGCTCGTCGAAGCAAAATTGAAGGCAATGGTTGAGCAAGCTCTTGAGAATGTCCCAGATTTCCGCGATAAATTTCGATTTCTTGGTCCTCAAATTGCTATTAAAACCAAACCGGTTGGCAATAATGATGACCGCAGCTGCTCCGTTGAACGGCAAGGGCGTGTATTTACAGTCATGTCTGGCAAGATAGACACTATTTTCTTCGCAACAGAAAGAATTTTGTCAATGATAGAGAGCGACAAGGATGATATTTTGCAAGATGTTCCCTCATCTCTCCTGGATACAATTCGCTTTAAGGTCGATCAATTAGGTATGAAGGTCAATCAACTAGGAATGGATGTTTAGAAACCATGCGTGCACTCATCGGACACACAGGATTCGTGGGATCAAATCTTCGCGAAAAGGGGAAATATGATGCGTTCTTCAACAGCCGGAATAGTAGCGAAATGCGTGGGCGTCATTTCGATGAAATAATCTGCTCAGGGGCACGAGCCGTTAAATGGAAAGCGAACAAAGATCCGGAGGACGATCGAGCGCATATCAACGCTTTAATTGATAATCTTCGCCATGTGAAGACAGAATTGTTCGTCTTGATTTCCACGGTAGATGTATATCAACATCCACTCGAAGTCACAGAGGATGATCCAGCCGACATGACTGGTTTGGCCTATGGTGTGAACCGCGCCATTCTGGAAAATTTTGCGACTCAAACATTTGAAAATTGCATCATTATTAGGCTTCCAGCTTTGTATGGTCGGAATCTAAAAAAGAACGCGCTTTATGATCTCCAGCATGGAAATATGGTTGAAGCGATCGACTCTCGCAATGCCTTCCAATGGTATGATGTTCGACGCCTCGAGAACGATATTGAGACCATAAAAGACAGCAAACTCCGGCTGATCAACATAACAGCTGAACCTGTATCAATGGCAGTTATTGGCGAGCGTTACTTTCCCGGCGTGCTGAGACCAGGCGATGAGCACAAGGCTGTTACGCGCTACGACGTACGCACGAAATATGCGTCACTATTAGGCGGAAAGCGTGACTATCATTTCGATCAACATCAGGTAATTGAAGGCATTGGCAGCTATTTGGAACAGAAAAACAAATGATCCGCCATTCTATTTCCAACATAGCTTGGAATACAGAACATAAAGAGTCAGTCTATACCTTTCTGAGCAATCAAGGCTTCGAGGGCGTTGAGGTTGCCCTAACAAAATTTGCTCCTTGGGAGATGTTAGACCATGATATAGTCGAAGCAGAGCGTGCGCTTCTGAAATCGCACAACCTAACCGTTTCATCCTATCAGGCACTCTTTTTTGGTAAAACGCACCTTCAATTACTCGGCGAACCAGCCTCGTTCAGGGAACTTATCGACCACACAGTCAAGGTGGCGCGGATTGCGCAACAATTAAGTGGCGGGGGCGTAGGAGTGTTCGGCTCTCCACGCAACCGCCTGCGCGGTACGTTGAGCGAGAGAGAGGCACAAGATATAGGCGCTGAGCGGTTCCATCACCTCGCCGAAGCAATTGCCCCCTACAACTTTGTTCTGGCTTTAGAACCAGCGCCCACTTTATACGGCGGGGATTTTCTTCTTGATACAAGCGCTTGCGCGGCAATGGTGCGGCAGGTAAATCACCCCTCTCTTAGGCTACACCTCGACACAGGATGTGTAAACATCGCCGGCGATGATGGGGGCACATTAGTTACGCAGTTTGGGCATTTGATAGCTCATGTACACTTATCACGCCCACAACTCGCCCCTATCGATTCTAATGCCGTATCGGCAAATCAAAACACGTTTAGGGCATTGTTGTCTCAGGGTTTTAAGGGATGGATTGCCATCGAGATGCGGGAGACCAAACAAGCGTTTCAAGATATTACGTCCGCTGTTCAGGCGCTTCAATCTGCTTTATAGCAGTGCGTTTCAGCGGTGGAGCGAATTGCATGCCACGGGTCTCTCTGCGGACCTGATCGGTATTCTGTAAGCCTACGCTGAAGCTTCCCGTTGCAGTTCTGGCTGGGATCCGTATTCAGTCTGGCCGAGCGCGTCACCGGCTTGGCGGCGGCGACCCTCTCGGCCAAGCGCCGGGCGCTGGAACGTAAGCGTCGTCTTGGCGGCACCTTTCGGCCGCTCGGCTGAGCTTGAGGAGCCGGCGCGGCGCCTCGAGCTGTTCACCGGGGCTGGCCGGCGGCGGACATGGTCTGTGGCAGAGAAGGCGACCATCGTCGCCGAGAGCGAGGCGCCCCACACCTCGATCAGCGCCGTGGCACGCCGGCATGGACTGAGCGCCTCGCAGCTGTTCACGTGGCGGCGCTTGGCGCGTTGGGCCGTGACGGCCGAGTTGCGGTTCATGCCGGCCGTGCTGGCACCGGACCCGCCGGAGCTGGCGCGTGTCGAGGCGAGTGTCCATTCACCCCGATGCGCCGCCTTCGCCGGAATCGAGATCGCGCTGGCGGGTGCCACGGTGCGGGTTGGGCCCGATGCGAGCGAGGCTCAGATCGCGGCGGTCATCCAGGCGCTGAAGGCCCCGGCATGATTGGGCCCTCTGGCGTGGTCCGCGTGATGCTGACGACGCGTCCGGTGGACTTCGGCAAGGGCGCTGATAGGCTGGCCGTGTTGGTGCGCGACGCGATGGGCACCAATCCGTTCTCCGGCACGGTCTACGTGTTCCGCTCGAAGCGGGCGGACAGGCTCAAGCTTCTGTTCTGGGACCGCAGCGGCGTGGTCCTCGTGGCCAAGCGGCTGGAGGCCGGCCAGTTCTGCTGGCCCAGGATGGAGGATGGGGTCGTACGCCTCACGGCAGCCCAGCTCTCAGCCCTTTTCGAAGGGCTGGACTGGAAGCAGGTGCACGCGGCGCGTCAGGTGACTGTGCCGGCAGTGGCGGGTTGAGCAAAACGACCTGGGCGCGAGGTCTGTATGCTGGCAAGTTGCTGATAGATCTGATCTAATCTCCTTCGTGGCCACACCTGCTTCGCCCTCGTCCGACGATCCCGAGACGCTCAAGGCGCTCCTGGCCGAGGAGCGGGCCGAGAACGAGCGGCTGCGCCAGATCATCAAGGCCATGCAGCGTCATCGCTTCGGGCGCCGGGCCGAGAGCCTGCCCGAAGACCAACTCCTACTTGGTCTGGAAGAGGCCGAGCAGGTTGAAGCCGCAGGCCACGCCGCCGCGGAGACCGCACCGGCCGTGAACGCCGAGCGGACCGGCGCGGCGGCGCGCGAACCGTGGCGCCTTGCCCGCCCACCTGCCGCGCGTCGAGCGCGTGGTTGTCAACGGGCGTCGAACTTTGGTTCTTCCGCACTTCGATGTTGGTGGCGAATTCGGCGTGCCTCCTGCGATGAGAGGACGACCCGCGCAAGGCGCTTGAGCGACGATGCGGCCCCAAGCCAGCCAGGGGTGGGCGATGTCGCTCGACGTGAAGCGCACGTACGTCGTGCCGGACCAGACCGCGCAGGTCGCGCGGGCGATCTTTCCGAATGGCAACCCGGTCATGCGCCTCTACGACGACCTGCATAGGGTCGTGGAGGATCGCGACTTCGCCGACCTGTTCCCGGCCCGGGGACGGCCCGCAGAGGCACCGGCCCGGCTCGCGCTCGCGACGCTCCTGCAGTTCATGGAGGGGCTGACCGATCGGCAGGCCGCCGACGCGGTTCGCACGCGGATTGACTGGAAATACCTGCTGTGTCTGGAATTGACTGACGTCGGCTTCGACCACACTGTCCTGAGCGAGTTCCGCACGCGCCTTCTCGCGCACGGGGCGGAAAGCCGCCTCCTCGACGCAACTCTCAAACTGGCGCGAGAGCGCGAACTGCTGAAGGGCGGCGGACGCCAGCGCAGCGACTCCACGCACGTCCTCGGGGCGATGCGCACCATGAGCAGGCTCGAAGTCGTCGGCGAGACATTGCGCTGCGCACTGAACGCGCTGGCGACGGTGGCGCCCGACTGGCTGCGCGCGTGCACGAACCCGACATGGGCCGAACGCTACGAGCTCCGAGCGAGCGAGTTTCGGCTGCCCAAGAGCCAGACTGGGCGCCGGGCGTGGGCGGTGCAGACCGGCGTCGATGGCTTCACGTTGCTGGCTCTCGCCACAGCGGACGGCGCGCCGCCGGTTGTGCGGGACGCCGCGGCCGTCGAGACCCTGCGGCGCGTCTGGGTGCAGAACTTCCTCGTCGAGCACGGGCCGGCAGGCGACCGCGTCGAGTGGCGGAGGAATGATCAGGTGCCGCCGTCGGGTCGCTACATCGGCTCGCCCTACGACGTGGAGGCGCGCTACGCGAGCAAGGGCGCGACGGTGTGGAGCGGCTACAAGGTGCACCTGACCGAGACGTGCGACGAGGGCACCCCGAACCTGATCACCAACGTCGAGACGACGACCGCCGCGGTCTCGGACGACGCCACGACTTCGACCATCCACGCGGCGCTCGCTGCACGGGGCCTGCTGCCCAAGACCCACATCGCCGACACCGGCTTTGTGAATGCGGCGCTGTTCGTCGACGCCCAGGAACGCTACGGGGTCGACCTGATCGGCCCGACGCGCGGCGACCGGCAGTGGCAGGCGCAAGCCGGCGCCGGGTTCGCCGCACGGGACTTCGCCATCGACTTCGTTCAGCAGCGGGCAACGTGTCCAGCCGGCAAGCGAAGCCAGAGCTGGACGCCAGCGCTCGCCCGCGGCACGACGCCGGTGATCAAGATCAAGTTCGCGGTCAGCGGCTGCCGAGCGTGCCCGCTCCGGCCGCAGTGCACACGCGCACGCACGGCACGCCGGGCGATCACGATCCGCCCCGAGGCGCAACACGAGGCTTTGCGCGTCGGGCGGGCGCGGGAGCAGACCGCGGACTTCGCAGCCGAATACGCGCGGCGGGCCGGCGTCGAAGGCACGATTGCCCAGGGTGTGCGGTCATCTCGGCTCCGACGGACGCCGTACTTTGGACAGGCGAAGACGCACCTTGCGCACCTGATGACGGCAGCCGCGATGAACTTGGCACGCCTGCTGCGGTGGCTGGCAGACGAACCAAAGGCGCGAACACGGCACTCAGCCTTTGCGCGGCTGCATCAACTCGCGGCCTGACTGAACCGTGCCGAATTCGCCACCAATATCACTTCATGTGGCGCAGGGGCGGTCGCTGGTGGGTGCGTCATATCTCCGGGGCTCACCTCGGAGAGCGCTATGCCTCGCCGCCTTCTGCCCCTCGTGCCGCCCCAGCTTAGCGTGGTCGGCATCGAACCCACACCCGATCACCTCGTGATCCATGTCAGGTTGCGCCCAAGGCCGACCTGCTGCCCTGGCTGTCGAGGACTCGACTGCCGTCCGCATGGCTCCTACCACCGCACCTCCGCTGATCTGCCCTGGCAGGGCCGGCCGGTTTCCCTGCGCCTCAGAGTGCGCCGCTTCCGCTGCACCAACCCGGCCTGCCCACGGCGTACCTTCAGCGAGCAGGGTGGGGACGTTGTCCAGCCGCACGCCCGCCGCTCGGTACGCCTACACGACCTCCAGCGCCACCTCGGTCTCGCTCTCGGCGGCGAGCCGGCAGCCCGGCTGGCGCAGCGTCTGGCCATGCCCGTGAGCGGCGACACGCTCCTGCGCCTCGTCCGGGCCGGAGCGTTGCCGACCCATCCCGAACCGCGCGTGGTCGGTGTCGATGAGTGGGCGTGGCGGCGCGGCCGCAGCTACGGCACCGTGTTCGTCGACCTGGAGCGGCACACGGTTCTCGATCTTCTGCCCGACCGCGCCACCGAGAGCGTCGCGGCTTGGCTGCATGGGCATCCCGACATTGCCGTTGTCGCTCGTGACCGCGCCGAGGTGTTCGCCGAGGGCACGCGAGTCGGCGCCCCGCAAGCCCGCCAAGTCCTCGATCGCTTCCACCTGCTGCGCAATCTCAGCGCTGCCCTGCGGGCGATCGCGGTCGATCATCACGCCGCTATTCGCGCCGCCGGTCGCGCGCTCCTCGATCAGGAGGTCGAGGCGGCGCGGACCAGAAGCAGGGCTGCGCGCACGCCGACGGCGAGCGAGATCAGGAAGCGGGCGACACATGCGCCACGTCAGGCGCGACACGCCGAGCTCAAGCGCTTGGCCGAGGGCGGCGCCTCGGTCTCGGGCATGGCTCGGGCTCTCGGGCTCGACCGCAAGACAGTGCGCGTCTGGCTCGCCCGTGATGCACCGCCCTCCTGGCGCCGTCGCCGCGTCGTGCCGACGATCCTCGATCCGTACCGGGCCGACTTGGAAGCGCGCTGGCAGGCCGGCTGCCACAACGCGGCCGAACTCGCCCGCGCGCTGATTCGCGCCGGTGCGGACGTGCGCCCGCGTGTGGTGCGAGATTGGGCGATGAAGCGCCGCCGCGAGGCTATGGACGTGCTGGATGCCGTCCCGGGCTCGCCGAGCACGCCGCGATGGCGGCCTCCGTCGGCTGAGCGGACGGCGCGGCTCCTGCAGGCGGACCCGAGCACTCTGGGCGAGATAGATCGACGCTTCGTCGAGGGGCTGCGCGCCGAGGCGCCGGCCCTGGTTGAGAGCGCTGTGCTGGCCATCCGCTTCGCCGACCTCGTGCGACGGCGCTCGTGCGAGAGCGTCGAGGCGTGGCTGGCGGCCGCGTCGGCGACGCCACTGGCGAGTTTCGCCGCCGGGCTGCAGCACGACGTGGAGGCACTGCGTGGCACGACCACGACACCCTGGTCGACGGGCCCGGTTGAGGGGCAGATCGGACGTCTGAAGATGCTCAAGCGCATGATGTTTGGCCGCGCTGGCTTCGCGCTTCTTCGGCAACGTGTCCTTACTCGGTTCTGACTGCCCCCGCGCCACATGAAGTGCGGAAGAACCGAACCTTTCCGCAGTTTCGGGCGCGCAATTTTCCTCAGAGCAGCGGGCTCGGCGGTCAGGCGATGCCGATGGGAGCACCTCCATTCTTGGGTGGGCGTCCGCGCCGACGTGGGAGCGGTGCAAGTGGCGGGGCCTGCAAGGCCGCCTTCGAGCGGATGTGCTCGGGCATGAGGGCGGTGTGCTGGCGGAGCCGGTAGCTCGAGCCCTCGATCTGCACCACCACGGCGTGGTGAAGCAGCCGGTCGAGCAGCGCGGTCGCCACCACCGGATCGCCGAACACCTCGCCCCATTCCGCAAAGCCGCGGTTCGAGGTCAGGATCATCGCGCCCCGCTCGTAGCGCGCGTTGACGAGCTGGAAGAACAGGTTGCCCCCACCCGGCACCACCGGCAGGTAGCCGATCTCGTCCACGATCAGCAGAGCCGGCCGGCAGAAGTAGCGGATCTTCTCGCGCAGCGTTCCTTCCCGTTCGGCCCGCGCCAGCGTCCCCACGAGGTCGGCCAGGGTGGTGAAGTACACGCTGCGTCCCGCCTTCACCGCCTCCACGCCCAGGGCCACCGCCAGGTGGCTCTTGCCGGTGCCCAGTTCGGCCAGGGCCAGGATGCGGGTCCGGTCGAGCGAGGGCTGGAAGGCGAAGTCGAAGCCCGAGAGTGTCTTGATCGTCGAGAGCCGCGCCATCACCAGCGCGGTCTTCACCCGCCGGCTCTCGCGCAGGCTCAGCTCCTCGCTCAGCAGGGCATCGACCGCCTCGAGCGCGCTGAGTTCGCCGCGCTCCAGTCGCCGCACGGTGGTGTCCACGATCTCCAGGGCGCGGGGCATCTTCAACCCCACCAGCGTGGCCTTGATCCGCTCGACGAGCGGGGGGATCATCTCGCCGGTCCCGCTCATGCCGCGTCTCCCCGGTCGGTCCTGGGCACTCCGGCTCCCGCGAGTTGGCGGGCGACGGCGTCGTAGATGGCCAGCGGGCGACGCGCGACTTGGTCGCCGGCGCGCCTGACGACCACCGGCTCGGCAGCGTCTCGTGGCTCGGGCGGGGGAGATCGCGGTCGGCGATGGGCTGGATCGATCCGCGTCAGCCCACGCCCCTCCAGAGGCAGGTGGCAGGCGACAAGGTTCCCCGCCTCGTAGATGCGGATCTGATCGGCCAGCACATGCACCTCCAGGGCGCGGCGGCGGGTGGTGTCGGGCACGCTGTAGAGATTGCCCGACACCGAGACGAAGCCCTCGTGGGTGACGCGCCGCTCCAGGCTGAGCACGGCCTCGTAAGGCACGGGCGGCAGCGCCTGCAGCTGGCTGCGCTCCTCCGTGAAGGCGTCCGCGACGATCCACTTGGTCGTGGCGTGCCGACGGGCGTTGGCCACGGTCTCGAGCCAGTGCCGCAGCTGGTCGTTCAGGTCGTCGAGGTTGCGGAACGAGTGGGCGAGGAAGAAGTCCTCGCGCAGGTAGCGGAACGGGCGCTCGACCTTACCCTTGGTCTTGGCCCGGTAGGGCCGGCAGGCGCGCGGCAGGAACCCGTAGTGGCGCGCGAGATCGAGAAGGCTGCGGTTGTAGATGACCAGCCCGTCCGGCTCCTCGCCGAGCACGGCGGTCTTCATGCGATCGTAGAGGATCTCGCGCGGCGCGCCTCCAAGAGCCTGGAAGGCGGCGATGTGGCAGCGCAGGACTGTCTGTAGATCCTGGTGAACGACGAAGCGAGCCCAGAGATAGCGCGAGTGCCCCAGCACCATCGCGAACAGCCAGACGGTGCGGGTCACGCCCGGCTCATTGGCAAAGGTGACAACGAAGCGGGCGAAATCGACCTGGGCCTGCTCGCCGGGCGGGGTCTCGAAGCGGCGCTCGATCGGCAGAGGAGGTGAGGGGCGGAGCATGGCCACCGCTCGCTTCACGGCAGTGTAGGCTCCCGAGAAGCCGCGCTCCTTCAGCTCGCGCCAGAGACGGACGGCGGTGAGCTGCGGATAAGCGGCCAAGCGTTTGCGCAGGTAGGGCACGAAGGCGTCGGTGGCCCGCGGGCGGGGCGACCGCGGTCCGTAGAGGTGTTCACCTCGACCGCTCGATGCTCGCCGACTGGGTCGGGCGCGCCGGCTGTAATTACCCACGCCTGTGCCAGCGGTCTCAGGCGCGGATGGTTTTGAGGATGGTGGCGAAGGTGTCGGCGCCCGAGAGGCGGGCCGTGTCGACGACGGTGCGCACATCTGCCTCACCCGCGGCCGCCCACATCGCCCGATAGCCGTTGGTCACCTTCCGCTGCACCACCGCCGGGCGCAGCGCACGCTCGCAGCCGTTGTTGGTGACCGCCACGCGGCCAGGATGGTCGAGGAAGACCAGGAGCTGATCGCGGGCTCGGCCGATCTTGGCTTGCAGAGCGCGGGTCAGCTCGCAACGGCTCGGGGCGGACAGGATCTCCGACAGCTGCCGCTCCAGCGCCCGGCGCTTGGCCGAGAGCGTCGCGGCCGCCAAGTCGGTGACCCGCTCGGCCAAGCTGAACACCGACCCGAGCCACAGCTGCAGGCGCAACGGCACGGGGTCGTCGCTCACCTCGACCGCATAGGCCACGTCGCGCGCCAGATGCGCCAGGCAGGTCTGGTGCCGCTCGCCGTGCCCCTGCTGGGCGGTGTAGCGGTCCGACAGCCACACCGCGGGCCGGTGTCCGCCCATAACCTCCTGCACCACCACGGCGGCTCGGGTCGGGGCGGCGTGATGAACGACCGCCGCATCCGAGCAGAACACCCATGTGTGGACGGCCCCTGCAGTGCAAGGGGAAAGTGACGCTGCGCGGTCGGAGTGCAGCCATGTGTCCGGCCTGTTGGTGCGGCGCCCATGGCCGCTGGCCTTGATGAAGTCCGCGATCGAGGTCCCAATCAGTGATCCGCGCTCAGAAGCGCTTGGGTGTTGCGGGCTCGCCTCGATCCCGGGCCGACCGGTTCGTCATCACGTCTCAGCACCTTGCACCCCCGTACGCCGGCATCAGACCACCGGCGGCCGGGGGATCTCGTCAGGCGGCAGGGGCCGCCCTGTAAACGTCGCCGCGCGCCAGCACCGCCCAGGCAATCCGGGCGGTCTTGTTGGCCAGAGCCACGGACACGACCCTGGCGGGCTTGCGCTCCAGCAGCCGCTTCGCCCAGGCTCGGCCCGGGGTGTCCTGGCGCGCCAGCCGGATCACCGAGGTCGCGCCGATGACGAGCAGGCGGCGGATGGCACCGTCGCCCTGCTTGCTGATGCGCCCGAGCCGCTCCTTGCCCCCGCTGCTGTGCGGGCGCGGTGTCAGACCGAGCCAGGCCGCGAACTGGCGGCCGGAGCGGAACAGGGTCGGATCGGGAACAGCCGCCGAAATTGCACTCGCGGTGATCGGCCCGATGCCGGGGATCGTCAGCAGGCGGCGGCTCGCGGCATCGCTGCGGCACCAGGCGACAATCTCCGCCTCGGCCTTCTTCAACTCCTCGGCGACCTCCTCGACCTGGCCGATGAGGCGGCGGATGGCTGATCTCGCCAACTCTGGCAGGCTCACCTGGTCAGCGTGGAACTCGGCAATGACGGCCTTCACCCCAGCGGGCCCCTGCGCCGCCACGATGCCGAACTCGGCGAGATGACTGCGGAGGGCGTTGATCAGCATGGTGCGTTGCCGGACCAGGAGGTCGCGGACCTTGTGCAGCATGAGCACGGCTTGCTGATCGACGGTCTTGACGGCGACGAAGCGCATCGTCGGGCGGCTCACGGCTTCCGCAATGGCCTCAGCGTCGGCCGCATCGGTCTTGCCGCGCTTGACGTACGGCTTCACGTAGGCGGGTGGCATCAGCTTGACAGTATGGCCGAGCCTGATCAGCTCGCGAGCCCAATAGTGTGCGGTGGCGCAGGCTTCCATGCCGATCAAGCAGGGGGAGAGCTTGGCGAAGAAGGGCAGAACTTCGCCACGTCGCAAGGCTTTGCGCACGAGGACCTTGCCTTGTATGTCGATACCGTAATTACCCACGCCCGTGGCAGTGGGCTCAGGCGCCGATGGTTTTGAGGATGGTGGCGAAGGTGCCGGCCCCCGAGAGGCGGGCCGTGTTGACGACCGTGCGCACGTCCGCCTCGCCTGCGGCCGCCCACATGGCCCGATAGCCGTTCGTCACCTTCCGTTGCACCACCGCCGGGCGCAGAGCGCGCTCGCAGCCGTTGTTGGTGACCGCCACTTGGCCAGGATAGTCGAGGAAGACCAGGAGCTGGTCGCGGGCTCGGCCGATCTTGGCTTGCAGAGCGCGAGTGAGATCGCAACGGCTCGGGGCGGACAGGATCTCCGCCAGCCGCCGCTCCAGCGCCCGGCGCTTGGCCGAGAGCGTCGCGGCCGCCAAGTCGGTGACGCGCTCGGCCAAGCTGAACACCGACCCCAGCCAGAGCTGCAGGCGCAACGGCACGGGGTCGTCACTGACCTCGACCGCGTAAGCGACGTCCCGCGCCAGATGCGCCAGGCAGGTCTGGTGGCGCTCGCCGTGCCCCTGCTGGGCGGTGTAGCGGTCCGACAGCCACACCGAAGGCCGGTGTCCGCCCATCATCGCGTGCACCACCACGGCGCCGCGCGTCGGGGCGGCGTGATGGACCACCGCCGCGTCCGAGCGGAACGCCCAGTGATACGCGTTGCAGCCTTCGATCCGGACGCTGGTCTCGTCGCAGGCGACCACCTGGGCCCGGCGCAGCGCCGATACCGCGGCTTCACGGCCTTCCACGAACCGACCCTGCGCACGCCGCAGCAGGTTCATCAGACCACCCTGGCTGAGCGTGAGCCCGAACAGGTCGGCCAGCGCGGCCTGCAGCCGCTCGTAGGAGAGGGCCTGGAAGGTCTTCAGGTACGTCGCCACCGCGTGCAGGGGCGGGCCAAACGGCGTGCCGCGTGCGGTCTGCGGTACTGGAGCGACGACGCGGCTGCCACATGACGGGCAACACACCGCGAGCCGCTGATGCTGGGTGACGATTGGCGCTACCTCCGGAAGCTCGCTCTGCTCGCACACGCTGACGATCTCGGCCGGGAGGTCGGCCGCCAGGGCACCGCCGCAGCAGGGGCACTGACCCGGGCGGTGAGCGACGATCTCGTCGGGATCGGGGCTGAGCGCCCGGCTGTGGCCCTCATGACCCGGCTTGGCGCCGCCAGGCTTGGCCTGCTCGCGCCGCTCCTTGCGATCGGTGGACGGCGGCTTGGAGGAGGTGCGCGAGGTCTTCTCTGGCCGCTGCAGGCGCAGCACCAGCTCGATCAGCTCCTGCTTGCTCAGGCGTTCCAGCTCGCTGCGGCCCATCTCCCGAGGGAATCAGCCTAATCGCCTCCCGGCAAGAGGCGCGGCGAACTCCCTCTAGCGGCCTCGCTTGTGGGCCACGCCGCGCTCGTGCGCACCCCGTGGGTAATTACTCGATACCGTGGACCTGAAAGACGTTCTTCGCCAGATCAAGGCCGATGGTGCTAACCTGTGCCACGGACGGCTCCTGTCGATGAGGGGCTCAACGACCTCATCCTGGCACAGCGATGCCGGTAGCAGGGGCCGTCCACCTCATCAGTGGTACGAGTTGCTGCCCTCGATGCGCACGCCGGTCTCGTCCGAGGCGACCACCGCGGCCCGGCGCAGTGCTGAGACCGCCGCCTCGCGACCGGCCCGGAACTGCTTCTGGGCTCGCCGCAGCAGGTTCATCAGCCCGCCCTGGCTGAGGGTGAGCCCGAACAGGTCGGTCAGCGCGACCTGCAGGCGCTCGTAGGAGAGAGCCTGGAAGGTCTTCAGATACACCGCCACCGCGTGCAGGCGCGGGCCGAACGGCGTGCCGCGTGCGGCCTCCGGCACCGCAGCGATGACGCGGGTGCCGCAGGCCGGGCAGCGCACGGCGAGCCGCTGATGCTGGATGACGACGGGCGTCACCGCGGGCAGCTCGATCTGCTCGCACACGCTGACGATCTCGGCCGGCAGATCTGCAGCCAAGGCGCCCCCGCAGCAGGGGCACTGACCCGGGCGATGTGCGACGACCGCGTTAGGATCCGGGCTGAGCGTCCGGCGATGCCCCTCGTGACCCGGCTTGGCGCCGCCAGGCTTGGCCTGCTCGCGCCGCTCCTTGCGATCGGTGGACGGCGGCTTGGAGGAGGTGCGCGAGGTCTTCTCTGGCCGCTGCAGGCGCAGCACCAGCTCGATCAGCTCCTGCTTGCTCAGGCGTTCCAGCTCGCTGCGGCCCATCTCCCGAGGGAATCAGCCTAATCGCCTCCCGGCAAGAGGCGCGGCGAACTCCCTCTAGCGGCCTCGCTTGTGGGCCACGCCGCGCTCGTGCGCACCCCGTGGGTAATTACTCGATACCGTGGACCTGAAAGACGTTCTTCGCCAGATCAAGGCCGATGGTGCTAACCTGTGCCACGGACGGCTCCTGTCGATGAGGGGCTCAACGACCTCATCCTGGCACAGCGATGCCGGTAGCAGGGGCCGTCCACCTCATCAGTGGTACGAGTTGCTGCCCTCGATGCGCACGCCGGTCTCGTCCGAGGCGACCACCGCGGCCCGGCGCAGTGCTGAGACCGCCGCCTCGCGACCGGCCCGGAACTGCTTCTGGGCTCGCCGCAGCAGGTTCATCAGCCCGCCCTGGCTGAGGGTGAGCCCGAACAGGTCGGTCAGCGCGACCTGCAGGCGCTCGTAGGAGAGAGCCTGGAAGGTCTTCAGATACACCGCCACCGCGTGCAGGCGCGGGCCGAACGGCGTGCCGCGTGCGGCCTCCGGCACCGCAGCGATGACGCGGGTGCCGCAGGCCGGGCAGCGCACGGCGAGCCGCTGATGCTGGATGACGACGGGCGTCACCGCGGGCAGCTCGATCTGCTCGCACACGCTGACGATCTCGGCCGGCAGATCTGCAGCCAAGGCGCCCCCGCAGCAGGGGCACTGACCCGGGCGATGTGCGACGACCGCGTTAGGATCCGGGCTGAGCGTCCGGCGATGCCCCTCGTGACCCGGCTTGGCGCCGCCAGGCTTGGCCTGCTCGCGCCGCTCCTTGCGATCGGTGGACGGCGGCTTGGAGGAGGTGCGCGAGGTCTTCTCCGGGCGCTGCAGGCGCAGCACCAGCTCGATCAGCTCCTCCTTGCTCAATCGCTCAAGATCGCTGCGGCCCATCTCACGAGGGAATCAGCCCAATCGCCTCCCGGCAAGAGGTGCGGCGGACCCCCTCCAGGAGCTCCGCTCGCGGATCAAGCCCCGCTCGTGCGCACCCCGTGGGTAATTACCGCCGGCTTCCTGCTGCGGCCGGTGCACGCGCGTCTGCTGGACCAGCTGAAGGCGTCGGGCAAGCTGTTCGCCGACAAGACCACCGCGCCGGTGCTCGATTCCGGACGCGGTCGCACGAAAACGGGCCAGCTTTGGGTGTATGCCCGTGACGATCGGCCCTGGGGCGGGCTTGACCCACCGGGCAAGGCCTACGTCTACGCGCCCGGCTGCACGGCCAAGAAGCCCATCGCGCATCTTGCCGGCTTCACAGCTTATGGGTCGTGGCAGCTTAAAAGACAGCACTCCAGGATCTGGGCGCTACGCGCTCCAAGTGCCGTTCTATTAGACCGACCTCAAACCACCGAGAATTACGTAAATGCGCTATGACATTCTTACGATTGATTGCAAGAGGATTATCTCGAAGTATTTCAACTTTAACAAAGGGGCAGCCTAGCCGAAGCGCCTCTCCCCAGTAAAGCTGCACTGGGTTAGGCGCATCCGCGGTCAAGATGTAAGCTTTGGCGTTCGGCCATCGTGGATCATCCTCAAAGGGCAAATTGTCATCGATAACTCTATACCGAACCTTAATCTCAGGCTCGAACACGTCTATGAGCCCGCCGACCGTGAAACCAGCCGCTTCGACTGCCGCCGATAGCCCTACCTCATGGCGTAAGATTAATTCCATTTTATCCGGTATTGCTGCATCAACCGTGGACCAGAAATGACTAGCAAAGCCAGACGAAAGCAAACTCTTCCGGAAACTCATAAAGAACGACTGAACATGCGGTCTGAATTGACGGTTAACAGTTACTCCCCACAAATCAGCAGGAGATGAACGGGCCGTCTCGAATATCTGACCTATATCATAACACGGGCCGTAACAGCTATCGTTTGCGAATACAATTTCATCGAAGGAGGAAACTGGAAGACCATCGAAACCTATTCGCCAGCTCAGAAAATCATATCCGACATTGTCGCGCTTGACAACAGTATCTGCGAGCAATTTTACTGCGAGGATATCTTTGTACGATAAATCCGCGGTAGAGATAAAAGAGATCACGTCAAAATAGGGGCGATAGCAGCGCAACGCGTAGAGGACGTGATCATCAACTTGCCCATGCGGATCAAAATGCGCGAAAACGAGAGCACGCATGGCTTTAACTCTCAAGTCCATCAGGTCGGCGAAGCCGCGGAGGCAGATAAGTCTGATAATTCCAACCTGCCAGAATCGCCTGGAAGACTCCAGGCCAGTAATGAGGCGACGGAGCGCGATGATTATCGGGCAAGCGGGAGACCATACTCCACAAGAAATTTCTCATTACTTCAGAAGTTTCGTAACCCGCGACATGCCCAAGGTCCTTAAAGGAATTGGTTCCATGGAGGCGGTAGCGATACATTGTTTGTCGTAGGAATGTAGGCTCAACGTAAAAGATACTCCGAAGCAGAAAGTCCCAATCATGAACGTATTTGTAGGATCGAAATGGACCTACTCTATCGTAGAGCTGTCGCGAAAAGAAAAAATTTCCCGTCGATATACCTAGCTGATTGCGCATTAATGCAAATCCTAGGGTCGGGTAGACGTTCGACTCATCTTGAGCCGCTTTAAGGCTATTGAGATAATCATCTAATTCAGCAGGATCTCCTTGTGGGTCGATGAATTCGACCTCTCCAAAAACCATCTCGCGGCCGGAACGTTGGACGAAGGAGACGCATTCCGAGATTCTACCCGGCACAAATTCATCATCGGAGTTCAAAATATTAATGTAATCGCCAGTCGAAAGCCGTATTGCCTCGTTTATCGTCTGCGCAGCGCCGCGGTTCTCGCGTTCAATAACGACTGCCGATGGCATACGTGTTTGTAGGAAGTCCCTTGCCAGACGGCCGGTTGCATCGGACGATCCATCGTCAATGGCGATGACTTGCAGAGGCCGGTAGTCTTGATTAATAATCGACGCGAGCGCAAGCTCTATGAATTGCTCGTGATTGTACATTGGCACAATCACGCTAACAGTTGGGCGCTTCATCACTCGGCAGAGCCCTTATTTCTCAGCATAGCAGTAAGGACTTTGGTGGATTGCTCATTTCCTCGGAGCAGGTTGAGGAGCAAACGTTCGTCTCGACTACGCTCTGGGTATTCGCCGAAGCGTCGCAGGCGCGAAAGAATCGCAAGTGGCTGACTTTCGTGACGTATACTCTTTAAGGCAGCATTGACGGCCATCAAATTCAGCATTCCATTCGCTTGATCCGGCTCAAGATGCGCCCCTTCCGCCCATTCATTCCAAGCATTAACGAATACGACTTGATGTTCTCGAGGTGCCATCAACACCGTTTGCCGAAGCACCTCAGTAAGCCAGCGCTCGAAAGCAAGCGGATTGGAGTTGTGAAAAATGTGAGGTGTGTCCTGCCGTCGCGCCGTATTGTCCCACCCCGGGAACACCCCTCGGTACCAGCGGTAATCTGGAATTGGCTTCCGAAGTGCGTAGTCTACACTCTTATCGTAGTCAAATACATATCCATTGAACTTATCATTTAGTAGTTCAGGTCTAGTGTCTGGAAGATTTTCTTGCACCAACCAGCCATGCGGAGGAAACTCGACTGCTGCATCAAAGCCCCAGGGAGTGGGATCAGTTATGCCGTAGAACTGAACCGCACACAGATGAAGCTCGCCGAGGCCAGCTCGCCTCACCTCTTCACGCCATATCGCCGCAGTCTCTTTACAATCTGGGAGGAGATCGGTGCGGTACACAAGTAGGACGAGGCGCCCGTCAATACGGAGGTACCTAGGGTCTTTAAGGTATTTCATCGCATCTAGGATGAAGCGCCTGTCGTTCTCCGGAGAGTGCACCTGGGCGAGCAGCACGTCGTTTGCTTTGCCGTCCCACGTTCGCGTCCAATTCTCATTCGCCCAACAGATGCAGAATGGTATGTCGACCGTCCGATTAGCGAGCATCTGGTCTAGTGGGCGCTCTAAGACGCGACGGCCGTTGAACCAATACATATAGTAGCAGAATGCGCTAATGCCGTACTCTTTAGCTAAGCGCGCTTGGCGCACCTGTACGGCTACATCAGCCAAATCATAGTAATCCTGACCGGCCGGAACGTGGGGCTGAGGGTGGCCCACATAATTAGGCTTTGCTTTCCGAACGTTAGTCCATTCCGTAAAACCCTCACCCCACCATTCATCATTTTCCTTAACGCGATGAAATTGAGGAAGATAAAATGCGATCAACTTCGGATCGATGGCAAAGGCGTCATCTTTATAGTCCGACGAATAGTGTTGAATGCTGTAACGGTACGTCGGAGCTAGATTATTCGATAACTGCTGCTCATCATACTTATAACGGCGATTTTCGGCTTCTCCAAAAATTACATAATGAAGATCTGGAGCGAGCCCCGATGTTCTTACGTCAGGATTCAACTCACCGTACACATCTGCGCTGAAATCTGACGGAAGCCGATCTTCGATTTTATAGGCGCGCCCCTCTAAGGCACCATGCGTGCGATAGTGTACGGTTGGATCGTGTCGCGCCTTTTTAACGTCAGGATGTAAGGCTAAATATACATCAGGGTTGAAATCGGCAGGAAGTTCGGCATAGTAGCGATAAGGTCGGCCTTCACTGCGACCGAATGCTAGATAGTGCCCTGCCGGGTCTTCGCCTGCCTTTTTGACGTCTGGGTTGAGCTCAAGATAGGCAGCAGCGTCGAAGTCGGCCGGAAGTTCGGCTCTCTGCTTAGTTTCCTGCTTGCGACGGGGAACCCTGAACATACTGTGCCTCTAAAGGAGAGATCTTGCCATTTAACGCGCGGTACGCACGGGACGATCTCGACCCGATGTTATTCTACATAGCTGCTTGGGTCATCTATCTCATTATGGATCACTCAACTGCGAGTGCCAGAATGCTTAAATAGCAGCATGAAGTTCATAGTGCATACCCTGTTGGTGAATGGCGCGGCCGCGCTGCGGGCGTTTAGTGCCTCCAGCGACGAATAAGAGATGCTCAGCGGTGAACCGAGATAAACGGTTCCGACTGGGTGTCAACATGTTGACGTGGCCAATCTGAGGGCGTGAGCGTTCCTTATGACGACGCGTATGGCGGCAGCGAGTATGTGGCAGTTGGGCGCTGATTAGCATCCTGCGGCGTGGCCGCGGGCTTGATCCGAATTCGGCTGGCGCGGCGCGCGTCGGCCGTCCGAAGTCTGCGGGAGGTGAGAGGAAGATGGTTTGACAGTCGGCCGGTGTTCTGGAAACCTCCCGGCCATAATGGCGCTCGACGCCGCCCCCTTTATGAGGCCCCGAACGCGCGGATCTCCAGCTTGGCCATCGGCAGTGCCGGAAGGCCGGATGCGTTTATGCGGACCGCACAGACCAGCGGATCCAGAGCCATTCGCGGACAGGGCGGGCCACACGTTTGACCGTTCAGGCAGCATAGCTCATGGAGGCACAGGCGTAGGCTTATAGATGAGGCCATGGCATCCGATCTTATCGCGCCACCATCCCACGGCGAGGTCCTGACCGGTGTGCAGCGCCGCCGGAGTTGATCCACGGCCGAGAAGATCCGCGTCGTCGAGGAAAGCCAGCAGCCCGGCTCGTCCATATAGTTTGCCGCGCGCCGCTACGGCCTCTCGCCTAACCTGTTGTTCCGGTGGAAGCGGCGCCTGCTGGAAGACGGGTATCAGACTGTTCAATCCGGCGATGACCAATTGGCTGGGTCAGGGTCACTATGCCTTCGTAAGCTATGGCGCCTGGCCGGCCAAAACGGGTGCAGTTCACCGCAGCCCACCGCTCTCCAGCGTGAGTTCCGCCCAGCGGAGGCTGGCATGACACCACGCCTTGGGATACGACCGGGGAGGATACGGCGTCTCACCTTGCCCCCGCCACGCATCCGCTGCTACCGCTCAGATGCAGGAAATGTCACAGGCCGAGCCACTTCGGTCTGACGGTGCGTGACGGAGCCGCTGAGTCCGGCTATCAACTCAGAAAACTGATCAAGCCTGCAGGGACGGAAAATGGATGGCTTTTCGTATGAGTACAGCGGCTTCTGCCCTTGCTGCGAGAGGGCTGCAAGATTCGCATCGAAGCATGAATGGTTTCGTGATTTCCTTGCCTGCTCCGAATGCGGCTCTGTTGTGCGCGAACGGGCTCTGGCGCTAGTATTACAGGAGGTTATGCCAGACTGGAAATCGGCGCGCATTCATGAATCATCTCCGTCCGATCGCGGCATATCACTGAAACTTCGAAATGGAGCAGAGCAATACGTTGCTTCACAGTACTTCCCGAACCATCCTTTCGGCGGAATTATTAATGAATTCCGCAATGAAGACCTAGAGCATCAGACTTTTGATAATGAGTCTTTTGATCTAGTCGTCACGCTTGATGTTATGGAACACGTGTTTAACCCGGATCGGGCCTACAAAGAAATATTCAGAACTTTGAAATCAGGAGGCTTGTATTTGCATACGTTTCCAATATCTAAATTCCTTACTCAAGGCGCCAAGCGCCGGGCTGAGATAGGACCGGATGGACAGGTTAATATTATAGTTGAGCCACCAGAATATCACCTCAATCCGGTTGATGAGAAGGGATCTCTTGTCACATTCGATTACGGTTACGATATCGGACGCATTATTGCTGAGTGGGCTCCGTTTGACGTTAGAATCTTGCGTTTTTGGGACCAAACGCACGGAATCATTGGTGAGTATACCGAAGTTGTGATCTGCCGGAAGCCGAAGTAGATCACGTTTGTCATCTTTCGACATGGTGGGAGGCGCCACTGCATGCCCCTGATCCTCCACCGTTTCGGTGATTCTCCCGCACTTTGATATTGGTGGCGAGTTCGGCACAGCTCAGTCAGGCCGCGAGTTGATGCAGCCGCGCAAAGGCTGAGTGCCGTGTTCGCGCCTCTGGTTCGCCTGCCAGCCACCGCAGCAAGCGTGCCAAGTTCATCGCGGCTGCCGTCATCAGGTGGGCAAGGTGCGTCTTCGCGTGCCCAAGGACAGCGTCAGCGCCGCCCGGACCGCTGCCCCGTCCTGCGCCAAGCCGGCCGCAAAGGTCTCTAACGCAGCGACGCCGGAGGTCCGGGTTTTGAGCAACCATCTGTCGAGCTCGCCGGCAGGGTCCGCTGGCCGGTCGCCGCCCAGACCACAGGCACGGACGAGCCTCGTGAACCGCCGCGCCAGATCAGCAATCCGTGCGGCTTCAGGATCCTGCCGGACGCGGGCGAGGTCAGCTGCGGCGCGGGGCTGCAGTGTCGCGAGGGGCTGCAGCAGGATCCAGGCCAGCTGCTTCGGAGAGGAGATCGGCACTGCGCTGATGGCCTCGGCGTTCGTCGATGCGGTTCGCGACCGCCACTTGCGGGCCGTGCGCCGCGCCGGGCTCGTGCGACGCTCGGCGACGAAGCGGTGTACCTGCCGATGGGTCCCTGCGAACCCCTGGGCACGGATCTCGCGCCAGAGCGCCATGGCGTTCTCGCACCTCTCAGCCATGCGCTGCTCCAGATGAGGGAGGTAGGGGTCGAGGCGAGACGGATTGGGTCGGCGCCGCGCGCGCTCCGGGAAGCTCTCAGCCTGGGCGTACTTGCGTAACGTTGCACGCGCCAGACCCGTCGCGCGCCCGATTGCCAGCAGCGTCTCGCCGGCGAGATGACGCCGGCGCACGTCTTCGTAGGCTGCAAGCCGGCGAGCGCGGCTGTCGCGGCTGATGGCGATCTCGGCCGCGCTGCGGCGATAGGCGGGCGGGCGTTCCCCCGGCTGTCGGCCGTCACCTGTGGGAAGGACGGGAAGCTGTCGCAGCCGGCCGTGGGCCCGGCCGAGCCAGCGTTCGGGGGCTTGGCGCATGTTGAGGAGGAGGTGCCATCGATCGGCGACCTGGAGAGCGGCGGGGGCGCCCGCCGTGGCCGCTCGGGCGTACTCGGTCGAGCGATCGCGGGCGACGATCTGGATACCGGGATGGCGACGTAGCCACGCGGTGACGGTCACAGCCGAGCGGTCGGGCAGCAGGTCGATCGGGCATCGGCGTTCGAGGTCGACGAGAAGGGTGCCGTAGGTCCGTCCCTTGCGGATGGCCCAATCGTCGATGCCGACAGCTCGCGGCGGATCCGCACTCGGCAGCGGGAGGGGGTGCAAGAGGCGCAGCATCGTATCGGGGCTGGTCCGCATCCCCAGGTGGCCGGTCAGGCGCGCACCGGCCTCCGCGCCGGCTGCAAGCCCAATCCGTGTCTGGGCCTGAGCGAGGCGGCGTGTCCGTCGGGCTCGTGGCGGCACCAGCCGTGGAAGAGGCTCGGCGAAGGTGCGGTGGTGGCAGGTGGGATGACGGCAGTAGAAGCGTCGGATGCGCAGGCGCAGCGTTACGGGCTGGCCGAGGCTCGGCAGATCGGCGGGACGGCGATCGTAGCGGCTGTGATCGGCGGAACTGGGCGTGCCACAGCCCAGCACGTCCACCTGCCGCAGCTTGGCCACCACCTCTTCCGGCGTGTGCTTCTTCGTTCCCATTGTGTCCGCCCTCCGTTGGCTCAGAGCCATTTTTCAGGGCGGGCCACTCCGATGGGGACCGACCGCGCCAACGCCGGCATTGCTAAAATCTCTTATGGATTAGCTCCTTTTGAAAAATCAGACCTCCATCCTCTAGTCCGAATTGGATATAGTTTTCACTGTACTCTGAGCCTATAAAAGTGATCCAAGCTTTTATACGGTAGGGAGAGCGTCATGAGCTATAGTTTTGCAAAGATAGACCCCGCTGTTTCGACAAGCGTCATCGATTTTGGCGCACTTGGTTTTTTGATTGGGCAGCAAGTTAATGTAATACGTGCAGGATCTTTTACATACAGCCAGGGAGGTCCAGAGGTAGGAGATTTCACTCTACTTACTTATGGCGGGGTGACATATGGAAAAAATGCGACCTTCACACTTACTGCGCTAGGAGGCCTCTCAGCGAGTGCGGAGACTTTTGATAGCGTTTTGGGCGACAACGCTGATGCCAATAATGATTACGGCTACTACATTGGCACACCCGACGTCGAAAGTGCGCCTAATTCAGAAGGCACCTTCGTTTTCCCAAGCGACGGAAGAGCACATACTGTAAGCTCGTCAACAGCACCATTGACGCTGGACGCGAGGACAAATGTCACTGGTCTGGAAATCGATCTCTTTCAAGGAGGAATAAGCCTGGATCGAGCTACCGGATCGTCGGTGATTCTTCCCTCCGGCGCCGCCACCACACTCTCCGGAAGCGGCAACGACCGGATATTTACGCCGCTCCTTACAAGTCAAATTGATGGAGGCGCCGGCTTCGATACTTTGGTGATGCCGGAGCATCTTTCAAATATTGAGATAGTTTATGCGCACTCAGGGTCAGCCCTCATAAGAGGGTCAACAGGAACCATTACCATCAAAAATTTTGAGCAAATCACATTGTATGATGCAGTTATAGATTTAGGTGGATCAGTAATCAATGACTTATTCTACTATGATCACAATCCTGATGTCCTTGCCGCCGAAATACCCGCCGCCCAGCATTATGAAATCTCTGGCTGGCGGGAGGGTCGCGATCCGAACGCGTACTTCTCTACCAACGGCTACCTCGCGGCCAACGGCGAT
>NZ_JBKIBX010000063.1:0-11035 GCF_046557895.1 Methylobacterium oryzisoli
GTGGTGGGCAGGGCCGGGTTGTCGGCCTTGCGCGGCACCGAGCCGGTGATCGCCACCGCGATCACCACGGGAAGGGAGGTCATGGGGTTCACCTGAGTGTCGGGAGGGGACGGGTTGCCCGGGTCGCGCGGCCCAACAGCCTCAAGAGCGGAGGCGCGCGACGCCGGGTGGCGGGATCAGGATTTGCTGGGCCGCTGGCGCGGCGGTGCGAGGGTCAGGCCACCCGCGAGCCTGGGTTGATGCGCAGCGGCAGCCTTTCCATCCAAGCGCCCAGTCCTGGCGGGGGCCGCCGCTACGACCAAGGTCTTTTCGGGCTCGGCGATGGGGAGCCGCGGATGCGGAGCCGTCAGGCGGCCTGCGAATCCTCCGTGATGGCCTCCGTCACGGCGGCCCGCGCATCGAAGGCGTGGATCCAGCCGAAATCCTCGGGGAAGCGCGCCATCCGCGTGTCGCGTTGCGCCAGCGTGGCGGGGCCCGCGGCATCGGGCAGGTGGAGGAGGCGGTTCGTCGCCCAGGCGCTGCGCTGGATCGTGCGGGTGCGCGTCTGCCGCAGGCCCTGGTAGCGCCGCATCATCCCGTCGAGGTCGCGCGCACCGCCAGCGGCCAGCAACTCGGCCAGGGTCACGGCGTCCTCGATCGTTGTGTTGGCGCCCTGGCCGTGATGGGGCAGCATGGCGTGGGCGCTGTCGCCCATCAGCACCGCCCGGCCGCGGTGCCAGCGCCGCAGCGGATCGGTGACGAACAGGCCCCAGCGCTGGGTCTGGGGCAGGGCGTCGAGCATCTCGATCACCGCCGGATGCCAGCCGGCGAAGCCCGCGCGGTGCTCGCCCGCATCGACGACGGTCAGCCAGCGCTCGGAGGTCCAGGTCTGCGGCCCCTCGACGACGGCGAAGAAGTTGACGGAGTCGGCCTGGCCGCCGATGGCGTAGTGAAGCAGGTGGGCATCCGGTCCCATCCAGAACTGGATCGCCTCGGGGTCGGGCAGCGACGGCAGCAAGCCCATCGGCACCACGCCCCGGAAGGCGCTGGTGCCCGAGTAGCGCACCTTCTCTCCGCCGGTAATCCAGCGCCGCACCTCGGAGCGCACGCCGTCGCAGCCGATAACGAGGTCGGCCTCCACCTCGGCGCCGTTCGCGAAGGTGAGCGCCATCACGTCGCCCTGCTGGTCGACGGCGGTGAGGCGGTGGCCGAGATGCAGTCCCTCGCCGGCGAGCCCTCCGCTCAGGACCTTCTGCAGGTCGGCCCGGTGCACGCCGTAGTACGGCGCCCCGAACCTGGCCCGGTAGGCGCCGTCGTTCCGGACCGGGAAGGCGGCAATGCGCGCGCCGCTGCGCCCGTCGCGGTGGATCAACTCGGTCGGCTCGGTCGAGACGGCGGCCAGGCCAGCGCCGAGGCCGAGGCGTTCGAGCTCGCGCGTCGCGTTGGCGGACAGCGCGACGGCGGCGCCGATCTCGGCGAGTTCCGCCGCCTGCTCGTAGATGTCGGCCTGGAGGCCATGGGCGCGCAGGGCCAGGCCGAGGGTCAGCCCGCCGATGCCGCCGCCGATCACGGCGACGCGCAGGGGCTTGGCGGAAGCGGAGGATGTCGGCGGCATGTCGAATCTCCCTGGATGGCTCGCGGAATCGATAGCCCCCCGCGCGGGGCCGATCGCCTCGCGCGGGGAGGGGAGCGTCAGGTACTCTGGAGCGCCGGGGCGAGGCGCGCCGCCGGCGTGCCGAGCCGGCCCTTGAGCGTGATGCTCGCGGCGGCGATCAGCGCCGGCACCGCCACGATGCCGAAGGTCGCCGGCAGCCCGAAGCCCAGCCCGATCAGCGAGGCGCCGATCATCGAGCCGACCACCGAACCGACCCGGCCGACCGCGTTGGCCCAGGCGACGCCGGTGGCGCGGTTCGCGGTCGGGTAGTAGCTCGCCGAGAGGGCGTTGATGCCGATCTGCGAGCCGGCGACGCAGAAGCCCGCGCCGAAGACCGCCGCGACCAGGAGGGCGACCGAGCCGGTCGAGCTGCCGATCAGCGCCACGAAGCCGGCCGCCGCGAGGTAGGACAGGCCCAGCACCACGTGCGGGTTCGCCCGGTCCATCAGAGCGCCGAGCACCAGCCCGCCGACGGTGCCGCCGGTGGCGAGCATCACGGTGACGAGGGAGGCTTCCTTGAGGGTCAGGCCGGCACTGCTGATGATGGTGGGAAGCCAGCTCGACAGTAGGTAGAAGATCAGGAGGCTCATGAAGAAGGTGAGCCACAGGCACAGCGTGCCGGCGACGAGGCCCGGCTGGAACAGCTGGCCGATGGGCGAGCCCTTCGGCTTGGCGATGCCGGTGAAGGTGGCGCCGGAAAAGTCCTCGGCCGGGGCGATGCGCTTGAGGAGCCGGGCGACCGCTTCGGCCGGGGCCTGCTTGAGCACGAGGAAGCGCGCCGATTCCGGCAGGCCGAGGACCAGCACCGGCACCAGCGCGAGCGGCAGCACGCCGCCGATCACCAGCACCGAAGGCCAGCCGTAATCGGCGATCAGGTGCGCCGCGGCGAAGCCGCCGAGCGCCGAGCCGACGGTGAAGCCGCAGAACATCGCCATGGTGAGGAAGGAGCGGCGATGCTCGGGGCAGTATTCAGAGGTCAGCGTGATGGCGTTCGGCATCGCGCCGCCGAGACCGAGCCCGGTGATGAAGCGCAGCACCGTCAGCATCTCGATGGAGGTCGACCACGCCGAGGCGAGGCTGGCGAGCCCGAAGAAGGCCGTGGTGACGATCAGCGTCGCCTTGCGGCCGAACCGATCGGCGAGCGGGCCGAACAGGAAGGCGCCGATCATCAGGCCGAACAGCCCGGCGCCGAACAGCGGGGCGAGCTGGGACTGGCTCACCTGCCACTGCGCGCGCAGGGCCGGGGCGATGTAGCCGATCGCGGCGGTGTCGAAGCCGTCGATGGCCACGACAAGGAAGCACAGGATCACGATCCGGATCTGGAAGCCGGAGACTCCGTGTCGGTTGATGACGTCCTGGACGTCGATGCTGTGGGATGTGGGCATTTCCCTTGTCCTTGTTCTGGAGGAGATCGTTCTTGAAGATTTTTCTTGGAGATCGTTCTTGGTCTTGCGCCGACCGGAGCCGGCGAGGGCTGGCGCTTCAGTCGATCGCCGACGGGTGGCGCGCGAGCGGGGTCACCCGCATCGTCATGAACGGGAAGAGCGGCAGGGTGGACAGGATGTCGTGCAGCTCGTCGTGGCTCTCGACGTCGAAGACGCTGATGTTCGCGTAGCGTCCGGCCACGCGCCACAGATGAACCCATTTGCCCTGGCGCTGCAGATCCTGGGCGCGGGCCTTCTCGTCGGCCTTCAGCTTGGCGACGTGTTCGGGATCGAGGCCGTGCGGGATCGCGACGTCCATCTCGACGCAGTACAGCATGGGATCAACTCCGGGCGTAGTGGCGCAGCTTGTCGGGATCGAGGGTGACGCCGAGACCCGGCCCCTCGGGGAGGTGCACCGCGAAGTCGCGGAAGCGCAGCGGCTCGGTCACGAGGTCGTCGGTGAGGATCTGCGGCCCGAAATGCTCGCAGCCCCAGGCGATGTCGCGCAGGCCCGCGAAGGCCTGGAGATGGGCGGCCGCCCCGATCGAACTCTCGAGCAGGCAGCCGCCGTAGAGGCCGATGCCGGCGGCTTCCGCCACCGCCGCGACCTTGCGCAGGCCCACGAGGCCGCCGTGCTTCACGAGCTTCAGCGACACCGCGTCGGCCGCGGCGGCCTGCGCCACCGCCAGCATGTCGTGGGGCGTAAAAACGCACTCGTCGGCGAGCAGCGGCGGGATGTCGTCGCGCGCCCGCAGCCGCCCCATCCCGGCGACGTTCCAGGCCGGCAGCGGCTGCTCCACCAGGGCGATGCCGAGATCGGCGAGGCGCGGCAGGCAGCGCCGCGCGGTGGCCTCGTCCCAGGCCTGGTTGGCGTCCACGATGAGCTGGGCGCGCTCGCCGAGCGCCCGCGCCAGCCGCGCCAGCCGCGCGAGGTCGGCCTCGGGGGCCTGGGCGCCGATCTTGATCTTGAAGGTGCGGTGCAGCCGCGCGTCGAGCTTACCCTCCGCTTCCGCGATCTCCTGGTCGGGGTCGCCCGAAGCGAGCGTCCAGAGGACGGGCAGGCTGGTGCGGACCGCGCCGCCGAGCAGCGCCGCGACCGGCAGGCCCAGGGTCCGGCCCACCGCGTCGAACAGGGCGGTCTCGATCGCCGCCTTGGCGGCGTTGTTGCGCTTGGCCGCCGCGTCGAGGCGCTCGCCCGCGGTCACGAAGCGGTCGGCCGGGTGCCCGAGCAGGGCCGGCGCGAGATAGGTGTCGATCGTGGCCTTGATGCCCTCGACGCTCTCCTCGCTCCAGCGCGGCCCGCCGAGCGTCGCTGCCTCGCCGATGCCCTCGACTCCGTTCGCGAGCCGCAGGCGGACGATGACATAGCTCTGGGCGGTGACGGAGGTCTGCGAGAGCTTGTGTTTGCGCACCGTCGGCACGTCCACGATGGTCGTGCGGATCTCCGCCACCGCGAGGTCGCGGGCGGGCGGCGGGGCCGGGTCGTGAAGCTGGGTCTTGGCGAGCATGGGGTGTCTCGTGGTGTGGGGCGGATGCGGGGTTCAGGCGGGAGATGCGCGTCGGGACCGGGCGGTCGGATCGTGCCTGTGGCGCAGTCCCAACCCTCCCCCCTCAGCGGGGGAGGGTGCCCCACTGAGTGGGGCGGGAGAGGGGACCGCGACGGTTCAGGAGTTGACGCCCTTCACAACGGTCGCGACCTTTCCGGAAGCGGCGTCCCCTCTCCCGGCTCGCTTCGCTCGCCACCCTCCCCCGCGGAGGGGGGAGGGTTCGCGCGTGATGAGTGGGACTTCGGTGCGTCTCGCTCTCGGTCAGGTCGCAGCCCGATCAGGGGAGACGATTCCGTGCTTCACGCCGCTTCGGCGTGGGGACGCACCACCACCGGGTCGGGCGCGTTCTCCGCTTCGCGGTTGAGCGCGAAGTCGAAGCGGATCTGCGAGAAGGGCTCGTTCAGCCCCGCTTCCGCGAGCGCCGCCGGATCGGTGACGCGTGCGACGTCCACCACGAGGCCGTCGCGGGTGCCGAAGGCGAAGTCGTCGTAGACGTAGGGATCGTCCGCGAGGTTGATCTGCGTCGTGAGCTGGCGGTGGCCGGGGCCGGAGACGAAGAAGTGGATGTGGGCCGGGCGCTGGCCGTGACGGCCGAGCTGGTCGAGGAGTTTCTGGGTCTGACCCTCGGGCGGGCAGCCGTAACCCCTCGGCAGGATGCTGCGGAAGCGGTAGCGCCCCTGCGCGTCCGTCTCGATGCGCCGCCGCAGGTTCCAGGTGCTCTGGCTCTTGTCGAAGACCGAGTAGTTCCCGAGCGTGTTGGCGTGCCAGACGTCCACGATCGCGCCGGGGACCGGGGTGCCGTCGGTGTCGGTGACCTGCCCCTCGACGATCAGCACCTCGCCGTCCTCCGGATCGTCGTCGAGGCGCGCCTCGCCCTTGGCGAGCGGCGCGCCCGCCACGTAGAGCGGCCCCTCGATGGTGCGCGGCGTGCCGCCCGCGAGCCCGGCCGCCCGCTCCTTGGCGTCGAGGCACAGGTCGATGAAGTGCTCGATGCCGACGCCCGGCATCAGCAGCCCGAACTCGTTCTTCTGGCCCGTCTCGGTCAGGTAGCTCATCGCCGTCCAGAATTCGTTCGGGCTGATGTCGAGATCCTCGATGATCCGGCAGGCATCCTCGACGACGCGGCGGACGATCTGCTTGATGCGCGGGTTGCCCGCGTCCGTGTCGAGGCCCGCGACCTTGTCGAACAGGGCCTGTGCTTCGGGAGAATGGGTGATCGTGGACATGAGCGTCTCCTCTCTTCTCTGTTCGGTGGTCTGGGTCAGCCGAGATCGCCGCCCGCCACCGGCAGCGTAACGCCGGTGACGTAGGAGGCCTCGTCGGAGGCGAGGAACAGGATGGCGGCGGCTTGCTCGGCCGCGGTGCCGTAGCGGCCCATCAGGCTCGACGCCTTGGTCTGGGCCACCACCTCGGCGATCCAGGCGCGCTCCTGGTCGCTCGGCGGGTCCGGGTTGCGCAGGATGCGCCGGGGCGGCGCCTCCGTGCCGCCGGGCGCCACCGCGTTCACCCGGATGCCGTGGGCGGCGTATTCCCAGGCGAGGCAGGCGGTGAGCGCGTTCACCCCGCCCTTCGCCGCCGCGTAGGGCACGCGGTTCACGCCGCGCGTCGCAACCGACGACACGTTGACGATGCTGCCGCCGCCGCCCGCGAGCAGGTGCGGCAGTGCCGCCCGGCAGCACCACAGCGTCGGGAAGAGCGAGCGCCGGATCTCCGCCTCGATCTCGTCCGGGGCGAAGTGGGCGAAGGGCTTGAACCGGATCGCGCCGCCGACATTGTTGATCAGCACGTCGAGCCGGCCGAACCGCTCGACCGCCGCCGCCATCACCTGCGCGCAGCCCTCGTAGCGCTCGACATCCGCGAGCTGCACCGCGGCGCCCGCGCCGAGGTCGCGCGCCGCGGCGGCGGTTTCCTCCACGATCTCCGACCGGTCGGTGAGCAGGAGGGCGGCGCCCTCCCGGGCGAGCCGCAGGGCGACCTCGCGGCCGATGCCCTGCGCCGCCCCGGTCACCACCGCGACCCGGCCCGAGAAGCGGCCCGGCGAGACGATCTCTTGGCGGGGGCTCATGCGCCGCCCCCGGCCGTGCCGCTCGCCGCGAACTTCTCGTAATGGAAGCTCACCGGGGTGAGTCCCCGCTCGGAGAAAGTGCGGCGGACCGCGTCGACCATGGCGGGCGGGCCGCACAGGTAGGTGTCCACGTCGCCGCCGTTGAGGTGCTCCGGCGCCAAGTGCTCGGTGACGTAGCCCTTCTTCGGATGCGCGCTGTCGGACGAGGCGACGCAGGTGTCGAAGGTGAAGTTGGGGTGCTGCGCGACGGCCTCTTCGAGCGCCTGCGTCTCGACGAGGTCGGCGTCGTTGGTCACCCCGTAGACGAGGTGGATCGGATGGGCGCTGCCGCTCCCGGCGATCCGGCCCAGCATCGACAGGAAGGGGGCGAGGCCCGTGCCCCCGGCCAGCATCAGCACCGGCCGGGCGATCTCGCGCAGGTAGAAGCTGCCCGAGGGACCGGTCAGGTCGAGGCTGGCGCCGGGCTGCGCGCCCTCCGCCAGGTAGGTGCTCATCAGCCCGCCCGGGATGTTGCGGATCAGGAAATCGGCCTGCCGGCTGCCGGGGACCGAGCTGAACGAGTAGGAGCGCGAGCGGCCGCTGCCCGGGACCGAGATGTTGACGTACTGCCCCGGCAGGAACTCGATCGGCTCCGGCGTCTCGACGCTGAGGCCGAAGGTGGTGTCGGACAGCCGCCGCACCGCGGTGATCGTCCCCGTATGGGCGGCGATCTTCGTCTTGCAGACCTCCGAGGAGGCCGCCACTGCGAGCACGAGGTCGGTCTTGGGGCGCATCTGGCAGGCGAGGCCGTAGCCCTGCGCCGCCTCCTCGTCGGTGAGCGCATCCTCGATGTAGCTGCCCGGATCGAACCGGCCCGACTCGCAGCGCACCCGGCAGGTGCCGCAGGCGCCGTCCCGGCAGTCGAGCGGGATGTTGATCCCGAGCCGGTAGGAGGCGTCGGCCACTGTCTCGCCCGGTCGGCAGGCGATGAACCGGGTGACCCCGTCCTCGAAGGTGAGGGCGACGTTGCTCATCACGGCACTCCTCTCAGATATGATACACGTCGATGACGTGGTGGATGTAGTCGTTCTTCAGCACGATCTTCTTGTTCTTGATCAGAGGTTTTTCGCCGCTGGTGTCGAGCGTGTAGAACGAGGTGCCGAAATAGGTGTCGACCGTCTTGTAGCGGTAGTTGAAGGTGAGCCAGTTGAAGCGGATCTTGCAGGAGACCTCGTCCTGCTCGACGATCTCGACGTTCGAGATGTTGTGCGAGGTGCGCGGCTCCGGCAGGCTGGTGGCGCTGGAGCGCTCGGTGCGGATGCGGAAGACCCGGTCCTCCAGGCCGCTCCGGCTGTCGTAGTAGATCAGCGAGACCTCGCGCTGCGGATCGGTGACGAGCTGGTCGTCGTCGTCCCAGGACGGCATCCAGAACTCGACGTCGGGGGCGTACAGGGTCAGCCACGCCTCGAAGTCGCGGTCGTCGAGATAGCGGGCCTCGCGGTAGAGGAACTGGCGCACCTCTTCCAGGGTCAGGGTCATCGGGGGTCTCCTCCGGGTGTGCGGGCGCGTTCGGCGCCCCGGGAGGGGCCGGCGCCGTCATGGTCGGTGATTGCCCTCCGTCCCGATGCGCGCGCTGTTCGGAGAAGTATCCGATACAATAGATTGCGCGGGATCCCCTCTCCCGTGTGGGAGAGGGGTAGGGGTGAGGGTGTGACGCTTCAGAATTGAACTCTACCGTGGTGTTCTCAGCGCGACGCTCAGCGTTTTGCTCGGAACCGTAGCACCCTCACCCCTACCCCTCTCCCACACGGGAGAGGGGATCCCGAGCCTCTTCTTTTGCCGGGATCGTCGTGGTGGCAGGGGAGGGGTTCAAGCGTGCATCGCCCTACGGCAGGTGCTGGCGCATTGTGTCCATCCAGTACCGGTGCTGGATGGCGAACAGGCCCTCGTCCTCGGTCTTGAGGCCGCTGAGCAGCGGCTTGAGGCCGATCGCCTTGGCGCCCTCGTCGGCGCCCTCGATCCAGTGGGTGGCGCCGCGGCAGAGGTCGTTCCAGCGCGCCGCCCGGCCGCGATAGCCGATCTGGCAGGCCCGGAACTCCTCGAGGTCGTCCGGGGTCGCCATGCCGCTCGCGTTGAAGAAGTCCTCGTACTGGCGGATGCGCTGCGCCCGCGCCTGCGCGTCCTCGCCCTTCGGGGCGATGCAGTAGATCGTCACCTCGGTCTTATCGACCGCGATCGGCCGGTAGGTGCGGATCTGCGAGGAGAACTGGTCCATCAGGTAGACGTTCGGGTAGAGGCAGAGATTGCGAGAGCGGCTGATCATCCAGTCCGCCATCGCCTGCCCGTGGGCCGCCGCCAGTTCCTCGCGCCGGTCCCAGTTCGGCCGGTCCTCGGGGTTCGACCACGTGGTCCAGAGCAGCAGGTGGCCGTGCTCGAAGGAGTAGAAGCCGCCGCCCTGCTTGGCCCAGCCGCCCGCATCCATCGCGCGGGTCTTGTCGACGACGTGCGATTCCTTGCGACGGCTGGTGGTGGCGGCGTAGTTCCAGTGCGTGGCGCTGACGTGGTAGCCGTCCGCACCGTTCTCGGTCTGGAGCTTCCAGTTGCCGTCGTAGACGTAGGTCGAGGCGCCGCGCAGCACTTCGAGGCCGTCCGGCGACTGGTCGACGATCATGTCGATGATCTTGGTCGCCTCGCCGAGATGCGCGGTGAGCGGCTTCACGTCGGGGTTGAGGCTGCCGAACAGGAAGCCGCGGTAGCTCTCGAAGCGCGCCACCTTGGTGAGGTCGTGCGAGCCGTCGCAGTTGAAGCTGTCGGGGTAGCCCGCGCCCTCAGGGTCCTTGACCTTGAGGAGCTTGCCGCCGTTGCTGAAGGTCCAGCCGTGGAACGGGCAGGTGAAGGTCGACTTGTTGCCGCGCTTGTGCCGGCAGATCATCGCGCCGCGGTGGCTGCAGGCGTTGATGAAGGCCTGCAATTCGCCCTTGCGGTTGCGGGTGATGACCACCGGCTGGCGGCCCATATAGGTCGTGAAATAGTCGTTCGGGTTCGGGATCTGGCTCTCGTGGGCCATGTAGATCCAGTTGCCCTCGAAGATGTGTTGCATCTCCAGTTCGAAGAGATCCGGATCGGTGAAGATATCGCGGCGGCAGCGATAGATGCCGGTCTCCGGGTTCTCGTCGACGGCGGTCTCCACGACCTGATGCATCTCGTTCAGCACGGCGTCCTCCTGGCCTCGATGGGCTGGCGTGAGAGCAGGGACGATCGTTGCAGGTCCACGCGGGGCGCGGCCGGCTCGGATCGTTCTGTCGTCTTGCGCAGGAAGGGCGTGGTGCGCGGTGCGGCTGACGGGCCGGACCGGGCTTCGCTCGCTCCTGGGCGTTTCCTCTTATTAAAGTTCTAGACAGGGGCTTGGTGGGCGTCCAAGACCGATTGGGAACAAAAACATTCCCGGGAGGAATAGTTGGAGCTTCGGCACCTCCGCTACTTCGTGGCCGTGGCCCGGGAGCAGAGCTTCACGCGCGCGGCCGAGACGATGCACGTGGCGCAGCCCGCGCTGAGCAAGCAGATCCAGCAATTCGAGGACACGCTCGGCGTGCCCCTGATCGAGCGCGGCTCGCGGCCGGTGCGCCTGACCGAGCCGGGGCGTCTGATCTTCGAGCAGGCACTGCAGATCCTGGAGCGGGTGGACGACCTGCGCGAGACGGGCCGGCGCCTGCGTCTGACCGAGCGCAACCGCTTCCGGGTCGGCTTCGTGGCCTCGACCCTCTACGGACGCCTGCCCGAGATCCTGCGGGGCTACCGCCTGAAGCGCCCGGACGTGGACCTGACGCTGCTCGAACTCCTGACGCTGGAGCAGATCGCGGCGCTCAAGGAGGGCCGCATCGACGTCGGCTTCGGCCGCATCGAGATCGAGGATCCGGCCATCGCCCGCATCCTGCTGCGCAACGAGAAGATGATCGTCGCCGTGCCGGTGACCTGGGACGCGACCCACGCGCCCGGTCCGCTGAAGCTGCGCGACCTCGCGGAGACGCCGCTCATCATCTACCCGAAGGGCGCGCGCCCCAACAACGCGGACCGCATCCTGGCGCTGTTTCGCGACCACGCGGTGCGCCCGCCGGTGGTTCACGAGGTGCGCGAATTGCAGACCGCGCTCGGCCTCGTCGCCGCGGAGGCGGGCGTCTGCGTCGTGCCGGCCTCGGTCGAGCGCCTGCGCCGCGACGGCGTCGCCTACCGTCCCCTCGACGAGGAGAAGGCCCTGATCCCGGTCATCATGAGCTACCGCAAGGACGATCCCTCGCCCGAGATCGACCTGATCCTCACCTGCGTGCGCGAGGATTACGAGCGGGAAGGGCTGAAATTCGGAGTGTGAGGCCGCCGCGCCCGGCGAGCC
>NZ_JBKIBX010000063.1:11158-24153 GCF_046557895.1 Methylobacterium oryzisoli
CCCGTCGGTCTCACGCGCCTGTGGCCTGGGGTGCGAAACGGCCGATGGAGTGAAGCGACAGGTCGAAGCGCGTGCGGTCCTGCGTGGCCAGATCCGCGAGGATTTCCCCGACGACGCTGCAGAACTTGTAGCCGTGCCCCGAGCACGGGGAGGCGACGACGACCTGGGGCAGGTCCGGCAGGGTGTCGATCACGAAGTGCTCGTCGGGCGTGTTGGTGAAGAAGCAGCTCCGCAGGGCCATGGTCGGGCCGTCGGCCTTCGGGAAGTAGCGCCGGACGCAGGAGCGGACCGCCTCCTCGTCCCGCAGATCGCAGTCGCGCGGAAGCGCGTCGACGGGGCCGCTCTCGCCGAGGTGATGCCAGCGGCCGATCTTGAAGCCCGGCACGTGCCACACCGGGAAGCCGTAGAACTTGCCCTCCTCGACCTCCATGTTGAAGACCGGGAAGCGCTCCGGCGCGAACAGGGCCGGCTCGCGCGGCTGGAACCAGCCGAGCACCTGGCGCTCAGGCACGGCGACCGGGCGCAAGGCCGGCACGACGTCGCCCATCCACGAGCCCGCGGACACGACCAGCCGGCCCGCCTCGTAGACGCCCCGCTCGGTCCGGACCCGCACGCCGCCGCCGGCCGGCTCCCAGCCCAGCGCCGGCTCGCGGGCCCGGATCTCGGCGCCCGCCGCCTGCGCCAGGGTGACATGCGCGACGATCGCCCGCTCGGCCGACACGAAGCCGCCCTCCGGCTGGAGGATCGCCACGTGCCCGTCCGGCAGCGCGTAGCCGGGCGCGAACCGATTCAGCTCGGCTCCGCTCATCACCCGGTGCGCGAGACCGTGCGCGCGGCAGGCGGCCAGCGATCCCTCGACCGTGCGGCTCCCGGCCGGGCCCGCATCGATCGAGCCCGTGATGAAGAGCAATTGCTCGCCGAACCGCCCTTCGAGGTCGCGCCAGTTCTCGTAGGCGCGGCGCAGCAGCGGCACGTAGGAGGGGTCCTCGAAGTAGGCGAGCCGGATGATGCGGTTGAAGCCGTGCGACGAGCCCATGGCATGCGGGATGTCGAAGCGCTCCAGCCCCAGCACGCGCACGCCCCGCCGGGCGAGGTGCCAGCAGGCCGCCGATCCCATTCCGCCGACGCCGAGGACGATGACGTCGTAGGTGTTCGAAGTCGCGGACACGGCCAGGCCCTCCTGAACGTTTCGCAAGTCCGGCCCATGTGGCGCGCGCGAAGGGCGGGGCCGATCATCGCCGAAGAGCCCGACCCGCCGGCGCTGCCCGGCGGGGTCGTCGAGGGCTCATCCTGGCGCTCGCGCCGCCGTTCGTCCATTGGGCGTGCGCGGCGGCGGCCGAAGCCGGTCGGACGGCCCTCGGCAGGCGATGGAACGCGGGGCATCCGCACCGGGACTTGCGCTTGCGCAACGACACACGTCGCCGGCGGCCTAGGATGCCCCTGCCGCGGTGTGGCCCGCGGCGACGAGAGGCCGACCGTGGCTGGCTCCCGATCCGGACACCGTCCTGCGTCAGCCGCCCGCCGGTTGGCGTGGCGCGCACGCCCCGGCGGGGGCGCGTCTCCGCGGGAGGCCGATCGGCGCCGATGCGGCGCATCGGCACCCGCCCGCGGCCGGGGTGGCGGACGAGCATGAACCCGGATCCGCCCGACCCTGACCGCCTGGCCCAGCCGGCCACCTCGCTCGATGCGGCGCTTCAGATCGGATTGGTGGCCACGCTGATCTACGCCTGCGGCCGGATTCTTTCGCCGCTCTTCGAGATCCTGACGTGGTCGGTGATCCTGGCCGTGATGCTCCATCCGCTGCATCGGCGCGTGGCCGGACGGCTCGGTGACCGCGGGTCCGCCCTGCTGATCGGCGTGGTCGGCGTCGCCGTCATGCTGGTCGTCACGATCCTGGTCGTGACGTCAGTGGGATCGTCCCTCTACGCCTTCCTCGCGGACCTGCGGAGCCGGACCTTGACCGTGCCGCCGCCACCGCCGCGGCTCGCCGAGGTGCCGCTGGTCGGTCAGAGGCTGTCGGAGGCCTGGGCGCTGGTCGCAACCAACGCGGCGGCCGCTCTCACCACCTATGGTCCAATGCTGAGAAGGCCTGCGGCCTGGCTTCTGTCGGTCGCCCGCGGCGTGGCCGCCGGCGAGCTGTCCTTCGTCCTGTCCTTCGCGATCGCCGCCGCGCTCGCGGCCTATGGCGACCAGGCCGCCGCGTTCACCCGGCGCGCCTTGACGCGGATGACGGGAAGCGAGGGGCGCGGCGCCCGGCTGGCGGCCTTGTCCGTCGAGACGATCCGCGGCGTGGCGCTGGGCGTGGTCGGCGTGGCGGTGAGCCAGTCCCTGCTCCTCGGGGCCGGCTTCTTCGCCGTCGGTCTGCCGGCCGCCGGTCTTCTGACCCTGGCGGCGCTTTTCTTCTGCATCATGCAGGTCCCGGTCATCCTGCTGACGCTCCCGGTCATCGCCTACGTGTTCGCCACGCAAGCGACGCAGGTCGCGGTCCTGTTCCTGATCTGGACGGTCGGCGCCGGCCTGATCGACAACATCCTCAAGCCGCTCCTGTTCGGGCGCGGCATGAAGGTGCCGATGCCGATCATCCTGGTCGGCGTCATCGGCGGGTTGATCGCCGACGGCCTGCTCGGCCTGTTCATCGGTCCGGTGCTGCTGGCCACCGGCTACGTGCTGCTCCTCGACTGGGTGCAGCAGCAGCCCGGCGAGGGCCGGCCGGGGAGCGATCGCGTCGCGCCGTGACGAGGCATCCCGCTCGGCGCAGGCCGGGCGCCGCGTGAGGCGCGTGCGTGCCTCAGGCCGCGAGCGCGAGGGCGTCGTTCCCGGCGAGGCTCTCGGTCAGGAAGGTGATCAGCGGCAGGACGAGGTCGGGGGCACGGTCCTCGCCCATCACGGTCACCTCGGTGGTCGGCAGGGCCGGCCACAGCTCCGGCGCGCGCAGGATCTGCATGCCCTCCTGCACGAAGGAGCGCCCGAGCAGCGTCACGCCGAGGCCGCCCGCCACCGCCGCCTGCACGCCCATCAGGCTCGACGCCGTGCAGGCCGCCACCCATTCCCGCCGCACCGAATCGAGCGCCGCGATCATCGCGTCGCGGTAGCTGCAGGGCGCGGCCAGCATCACCAGGCGGGCCGGCTTCGTGAAGTCGGGCTCGTAGTCGGCGGCCGCGAGCCAGACCAGCGGCTCGCGCCAGATCACCCGGCCGCGCGGCCCGCCCTCGCTGCGCTTGGCGATCACGGCGTCCAGCCGGTTCACCTCGTAGGCCTCGATCAGCGTGCAACTCAGGCCCGTCATCAACTCGATGTGCACGCCCGGATAGAGCCGGCCGAACCGCGCCAGCAGCTTCGGCAGCTGGCCGGGGATGAAGTCCTCCGACACGCCGAGCCGCAGGGTACCGCTGGCGGGCGGCTCGCGCCACTCGCGCAGGAGCGCGTCGTTGAACTCCAGCATCCGGCGCGCGGCCACCAGCAGGCGCTCGCCGTCCGGCGTGAGGCCCAGCGTGCGGCTGGTGCGCGCGAAGACGCGCCGGCCGAGAATCTCTTCGAGCCGCAGCACCTTCTGGCTCACCGCCGATTGCGAGCGGTGCACCACCTCCGCGGCGGCCGTGAAGCTGCCGGTCTCGGCGACCGCCACGAAGGCGCGCAGGAGATCGAGTTCGAGGTCGGGGTAGCGCATGATGTCGTCGCGTTTCTGCCGGCTGCGGCCGGACCTGCACACCCCACGGCCGAGCCTTGCCGCGTCCTCATCCGCCGGCGCGCAGGTGGAAGCCGGGCAAGATCAGACCGGAAGCCCCTTCCGGAATCAAGCAGAAAATCAGATCGTAGCGATCAGAACTATCCGCTTCCCTGATCGAGCGACGGGCCGCATGCTGGTTCGGTGTTGGACGGGGCGGCGAAGGCCTCTCCCGCCGCAGCCGCGGACCATCCTCACGCAGACAGGACCCGTCGATGACCAAGACCATGCGCGCCGTCGGCTTTCGCCAGCCCCTGCCGATCGAGGACGATCGGGCGCTCCTCGACCTCGAGGTTCCCAGGCCCGTGCCCGGCCCGCGCGACCTGCTCGTCCGGGTGCAGGCGATCTCGGTGAACCCCGTCGACACCAAGGTCCGCCGTCGGGCGGATCCGGCCGAGGGAGAGCCGCGCATCCTGGGCTACGACGCGGCCGGCATCGTCGAGGCGGTGGGGGCCGAGGCGAGCCTTTTTCGGCCAAGCGACGCCGTCTTCTACGCCGGGGCGCTCGACCGTCCGGGGACGAACGCGGAGTATCACCTCGTCGACGAACGGATCGTCGGCCGCAAGCCCGCTTCCCTCTCGGTCGCCGAGGCGGCGGCCCTGCCGCTCACCGCCATCACCGCCTGGGAGGCGCTGTTCGACCGGCTCGACATCCGCAAGCCCGTGCCCGGCGCGGCGAAGGCCGTGCTGATCATCGGCGGCGCCGGCGGAGTCGGCTCCATCGCGACCCAGCTCGTCCGTCAGCTCACCGATCTCTCCGTCATCACGACCGCCTCGCGGCCCGAGACGGCGGCCTGGAGCCGCGATCTCGGCGCCCATCACGTCATCGACCACCGCCAGCCGCTGGCCGCGGAGGTCGCGGCGCTCGGGCTCGGCGCCCCGGCCTTCGTCTTCGCCACCACCAACACGGACCAGCACGTGGCCGAGATCGCCGCGCTGATCGCCCCCCAGGGGCGCTTCGCGCTGATCGACGATCCGGCCGCGCTCGACATCCAGCCCTTCAAGCGCAAGAGCGTGTCGGTCCACTGGGAGTTCATGTTCACGCGCTCGATGTTCGGTACGGCCGACATCGCCGAGCAGGGGCGGCTGCTGACCGAGGTCGCCCGGCTGGTGGATGCCGGCACCCTGAGGACGACCGCCGCGGAGAGCTTCGGGGCGATCTCGGCCGCCACGCTCCGGCGCGCCCACGCACTCATCGAGAGCGGGCGCGCCAAGGGCAAGATCGTACTGGAGGGCTGGGCCTGAGACGGGGCGCGGTCACGGTCCGCGCGGGGGCCATCCCCGCGCGGAGGCCCTGCCTCACTGGGCGACGGAGTCTTCCAGGCAGCGGATGAGGTCGTCCGCCGAACCGTCGCGTGGCGCCGGTCAGCGGTCCGCGGAAGCTTTCAGCACGTCCGCCTTGCGAACGAGGTCGGCGACGGAGGCGGCCTTCATCTTGCGCATGACATTGCCGCGGTGGATCTTCACCGTGATTTCCGAGAGGCCGAGGCCGTAGGCGATCTGCTTGTTGAGCAGGCCCTGCACCACCGCCCCCATCACCTCCGTCTCGCGCGGGGTGAGCGTGGCGGCGAGCCGCGCCACCTCCTCGACGGCGCTCCCCTCCCGGCGGCGGGCCTCGTCGCGCGCGATCGCGGCGGCCACCGCGTCCAGCATGTCCTGGTCGTTGAAGGGCTTGGTCAGGAAGTCGAGCGCGCCGGCCTTCATGGCCCGCACGCTCATCGGCACGTCGCCGTAGCCGGTCATGAAGATCACCGGCATCCGGTTGCCCATCGCGGTGAGCCTGGACTGCAGGTCGAGGCCGCTCAGGCCGGGCAGACGGACGTCGAGGACGAGGCAGCCCGGCCGGTCCGGGAGAGCGGCGGCGAGCAGCGCCGCGGTGCTGGCGAAGGTCAGGGCCTCGATGCCGACCGAAGCGAGGAGACTCCGCAGCGCCTCGCGCACGCCCTCGTCGTCCTCGACGATCAGCACCAGGGGACGGTCGTCCTCGGCCGGGTCGCGGGTCGCGCCCAACGACCGACGGTCTTCCGCTGCCGTTGCCATCAGCCATGCCTCACGATGGCGGTCGGATCCGCCACGTCCCGATAGTGGCACATGCCAGTATCTGCTCGATCGACTAACACGCGGCGTCCGGCCGGACAATCGGCCGAGCGGCGGCAGCCGGCACGCGGGCCGGACGAGGGCGGGGACGGTCACGGGACCCAAGGGGGGCGCGGCGCGGTCACGGCCCACCCGGCGAATCCGGCCCGGGGCCAGACCACCGCGCGCGAGCTTCTGGCGAGCCTGATCGGCAGCGCGGCCGATTTCGACGACTTCTGCATCGACGCGACCGCCGCGAGCCTCGTCGTCGCTCCGCTGTTCTCGCGGCGGCCCGTGTGGCCAGTCTCACCCTCGCTCACGCCCGTCCCGGCGGAACGCGCGGACGAGCAAGGCTTCGTCAGCCGCACCCCGCGTCGTCACCGGGGCGTGATCGGCCACGCACCATCGGACGGGGACGCTCGATACGTCTCGGCTCACATTCGCGAGGCGGGTTGTTACGGAGGTTCTTCACCTCAGGCTGCGCGGCGCCCTGCCGCGACGGGAAGGGCTCCCGCGAGCCGGATCAGTGCGCCCGCTCGAGGAGGCCCGGGGCCGGCTGCGGGACCGGCGCGGCGGGGGTGATGAGTTTGCCCGTGAGCAGCAGGCGCAGCGTCCCGACGACGAGGCCGAGGATCAGCAGGTTCGCGGCCACGAACACGAGCGGCGCGAGCGCGGCGACGGTGGGGGCCGCGCCGCTCGCCGCGACCCGCAGCGACAGGGTGGCCAGGGCGGTCGCGCCGAACGAGAAGGCCCAGTAGCCCGCCGAGACCCCGTGCTCGCGGATGAAGGGCAGGAGCCGCAGCAGCACCAGGGCCTGCAGCAGCGCGTAGCCGAGCAGCCCCAGCGCCACCACGCCGCCCGGATCCCCGCCGAGGCTCAGCCACGCCACGCCGCCCACCGCCGGCGGGGCGAGCTGGATGCCGAGCGTCGGGCGCAGGGCGGCACTCATGCGCGGGGCGGTGTAGAAGCGGTGCAGCAGCACCGACTCGATCGCGAGCCACGAGAGCAGGGCCGCCCCGAAGGCGAGCTGCGCCACGTCGCGCAGGCCGAAGGCGGAGGCCGCCGTGGCGGTGACGAAGCCGCCCGCGACGGTGGGCAGGTAGAGGACGGGCGTGGCCGCGGCCACCTCGCGGTCCCCGTGCCACAGCCCGCCGGTGCGCCAGACCGCGAAGCCGAGCGTGAACAGGGCGCCGAGGCCGAAGAGCCCGAAGGCGAGCGGGCGCGCGTATGGAAGGACGGCGAGCGCCACCAGCAGCGTGGCGACGCCGGCCAGCCCGATGAAGCAGCACTGCACGGCGTGGCGCGCCTCGTCGAGCGCGCTTCCCCGGGCGACGAACCACTTGGCGACGTAGAGCACCAGCACGACGGCCCAGACGACCACCCCGAGCAGCATCACGCTCTCGCCGATGAAGGCCGGGGCGCCCCAGAGCTGCGCGGCATTCCGCCACGCGGTGCCGAGCCCCACGAGGCCCAGCACCATGCCGAAGAACGAGGCCGGAACCACCGGAAGGGAGGAGGGACGGGACATGGCGGTCTCTCGTGAGGTCGCGCACCGTGGGGTGAACCGCGCGCCCGTGAGGCGGGCGGCAAGGGTGGGAGGCAAGGGTGGGAGGCAAGAGTGGGCGGGATCGGCGCCGCCTGTCGCGCGTGAGGCGGCGCCGGTCCCGGCGGCCTCACGCCACCGCGGCGGCGGGCGGGACCGCGTAGCGGGCCGCCGGAACGCTGAGCGACAGGTTCGGGCCGAGCCGCTGGCGCGCGGCCTCGTAGGCCTGCCAGTCGGCGATGTCCGGCAGCGACGGGATCGTCACGAGTTCGCCCGCGTCGAGCCCGGCCAGCGCCGCCGCCACGAGGTCGTCCGCCTCCATCACCATCCCAGGCGGGATCGCCGCGAGGTCCGAACCGGCCCGCGCGAAGAACTCGGTGCGGGTGATGCCCGGCAGCACCGCCTGAAGGCGCACGCCGCGCGGCCCCACCTCGCTGGCCAGGGCCTGGGTCAGGGCCAGCACGAAGGCCTTGGTCGCCACGTAGCCGGCGTTGAAGCGCTCCGGCGCCAGCGACACCACCGAGCCGACGTTGACGATCGTGCCGCCGCCCCGGGCCGCGAAAACCTCCGCGGCGGCGAGCGTCAGGCGCTGCAGCGCCGTGACGTTGAGCGCGACCATGTCGTCGTAGAGTGCCTGGGCGCCGCCCAGCACGGGGCCGAGCGGGCCGAACCCGGCCGCGTTGACGACGAGCCGGATGGCGCCGTCGGCGGCGAGCCGTCCGGCGACCGTCTCGAGGTCGGCCGGGGCGGTGAGGTCGGCGGGCAGCACCGCGACCCGCACGCCGGTCTCGGCCTGCAGCCGGGCGGCCGAGGCGTCGAGCCGCGCCCGGTCGCGGGCGACCAGGATCAGGTCGTGGCCGCGGCGGGCAAGATGGGCCGCGTAGGTGGCGCCGATGCCCGATGAGGCGCCGGTGACGAGGGCGGTGCCGGGGGTGGTCTCAGCCATGGGGAGGTCTCCTGATCGGGGCGCTCAGACGCCCGACAGCTTGGCGTTGGCAAGGGGGAGGCTGTGGATGCGCTGCCCGGTGAGGGCCGCGACGGCGTTCGCCACGGCGGGCGGCACCCCGGGCAGGCCGGGCTCGCCCACCCCGCCCATCGGTGCGCCGCTCTCCACGATGCGCACGTGCACCGCCGGCATGTGCTCGCGGCGCAGGATCGGGTAGGCGTCGAAGTTCTGCGCCTGCCGCTGGCCGTCGCGGTAGACCATCTGCTCGACGAGCGCCGCGGACAGGCCGAGCGCGGCGGCGGATTCCACCTGGGCCTTCACGATCGCCGGGTTCACGACGCTGCCGGGGTCGAACGCGATCCAGAGGTTGTGCACCCGCGCCTCGCCGCCCTCGACCGAGACTTCCGCGATCGTCGCGGTCTCGGACCCGAACGGCGAGGCCATCGCCACGCCCCGCGCCCGCTGGCCGCCCTCGGCGGCGTAGAGGCCGCGCCGCCAGCCCCCCGAGAGATCGGCGACCTCCTCGAGCAGCCGCCTGTGGCGCGGGCTTTCTTTCAGGAGCGTCATGCGCAGCGCGAAGGGATCCTGCCCGCCCGCCTGCGCCATCTCGTCGAGGAAGCTCTCGTAGAAGAAGTCGTTCATCGAGTGCCCGACCGAGCGCCAGAAGGCGATGGTCACCGGGTGCGCCCGCTTCACGAAGGTCATGCGGCGGTTCGGGATCGCGTAGGGCTTGCCCACGATGCCTTCGACCGCCGAGGAATCGACCGGGTCCTTGAACAGCGCGCCGAACCAGCGGCCGATCGGCCCCTCGCCGACGGTGCGCACGGCGATCGCGATCGGCTGCCCGCGCGCGTCGAGGGCGGCGCGGAAGCGGCTGTGGCTCAGCGGCCGGAGCGCATCGACGAGGAATTCCTCCTCGCGCGACCACAGCACCTTCACGGGTCGGCCGGTGGCCTTCGCGAGGCGGATCGCCTGCGGGTAGGGGTTGGACGACCCGTAGGCGAAGTGGCGGCCGAAGAAGCCGCCGAGCATCGGCGAGTGGAGGCGCACCTTGTCCGGGCTGAGGCCCGCGACCTCCGCCGAGAGGTTTTGGAACAGCTCCGGCATCTGGTTCGGCGTCCAGACGTCCAGGGTGCCGTCCGGGTTGAAGCGGGCGATCGCCGAGGGCGGTTCGAGCTGCGCGTGGGCGAGGTAGGGCGCGTGGTACTCGGCCTCGATCACCGTGGCGGCCCGCGCGAAGGCGGCGGTCGCGTCTCCCTCGGCCTCGGCCACGTGCCCCTCGCCGGTCTCGGCGGCCAGCGCCGCGCGCATGCCCTCCGACGAGAAATCGGCCGCCAGCGCATCGGCACCGGCGGTCTGCGGGCGGGTCCAGCGCACCGCGAGCGCCTCGACGGCCTTGCGGGCGCGCCACCAGCTGTCCGCCGTGACCGCGACGGCGCCCGGCAGGCGGTGGACGCCCTGCACGCCCGGCATCGCCCGGGCGTCCGCCTCGTTGTCGATCCCCTCCGGCTCGGTGCCGGGCCGCGGCGCGTGGCGGACCGCCGCGTAGAGCATGCCCTCGACCGTCTGGTCGATGGCGTAGACCGCCCGGCCGGTCGCCTTGTCGCGCATGTCGAGGCGCGGCACCGGGTGGCGGATGTAGCGAAAGTCCTTCGGGTCGCGCAGCGCCACACCCTCGCGCGGCGCGAGCGCCAGGGCCTCGGCGGCGAGGTCGCCGTAGGGCAGGCTGCGCCCGGAGGCGGCGTGCACCACGGTGCCGTCGCGGGTGGTCAGCGCGCTCTCGCCCACCCCCAGCCGGGCGGCGGCGGCGCGGATCAGCATGTCGCGGGCGGTGGCGCCGAGCTGGCGCATCAGCGCGTAGCTGGAGCGGGTGGAAAAGCTGCCGCCCGTCATGCGCAGGCCGTTGACGACCGCGTAGTCGGGGCCGGGCGGCGCGCACTCGACCACGAAGCGGGCCGGGTCGACGTCGAGTTCCTCGCCGACGATCTGGGCCATGCCGGTGGCGATGCCCTGGCCGCCCTCGACGAAGGGGCTGAGCAGGCGCACGGTACCGTCGGGCCGGATCTCCAGGAAGGCCGGGACGCGCGTGCCGGGTTTCACGGCCGCCTCCACGGCCCTGGCGCGGCCGGCGGGAAGGGCGATGCCGACGACGAGCGCGCCCGCGGCGGTGCCGAGGAAGCGGCGGCGGGAGAGATTCGTCACGCCGTCGGAGGCGAGGACCGGGACGGCGGGCTTGAGCGCGACGCGCGGGGTCATGCGGGCCTCCTCAGGCGGCGGCGTGGCGCACCGCCTCGGCGATGCGGTTGTAGGTGCCGCAGCGGCACAGGTTGGTCATCGCGGCGGCGATGTCCTCGTCCGTGGGCTTCGGGGTCTGCCGGAGGAGGGCGGTGGCGGCCATGACCTGGCCGGACTGGCAGTAGCCGCATTGCGGCACCTGCAGGCCGATCCAGGCCTCCACGACCTTGCGGCCGACCGGATCCTGCTCGACCGCCTCGATCGTGGTGATCCGGGCCGCGCCGACGCTCTCCACCGGCACCTGGCAGGAGCGGGTGGCCTCGCCGTCGATGAGCACCGTGCAGGCGCCGCACTGGGCGATGCCGCAGCCGTACTTGGTGCCGGTGAGGCCGAGCGTGTCGCGCAGGACCCAGAGCAGGGGTGTATCGGGCTCGACATCCACCGCGTGCGTGCGGCCGTTGACCGTGACTTGGACCATCGGAGTCGCTCCCGTTGCTGATCGAGCATCCCGTACCGATGGGCGGATATTAAACAACGGCCTGCCACACGACAGTATCGTCGCGGTTTAGGCCCCGGCATACCTTGTTTCTAGGCGATCATACGAAGGTTTGTATCGCCGGCCAGAGGGCGGCCCGCAGGCCGCCCCGCGCCGAACCGGCCCGGATGAGGGGCAGCCGCGGCCGATTCCCTACCGCACGGCGAAGGGCGCCTGGAACGGCCGGCCGAACACCACCCCGGTGTTCACCGTCTGCACCGGCTTGAGGAAGGCGGTGCCGCTGCGGGTGTTGCTGCGGGTGTCGACGAAGCTGACCGGTCCTTCCACCAGTTCCATCACCGAGACGTCGCCCGGCGCGCCGACCTGCAGCGTGCCGAGCGTCGCGCCGCGGTCGATCACTCGGGCCGGGGCGGAGGTTGCCATCGCCACGACCTGCTCCAGGCTGAAGCCGAGCGGCAGGAACTTGCTCATCACCCACGGCAGGAAGGGCAGGCCCGGCGTGTTGCCCGAGACCACGTGCAGGTCCGAGGAGATCGTGTCGGGGGGCGCGCCTTGCGCGATCGCCGCCTCCGCGACCGTGAAGTCGAAGCTGCCGCCGCCGTGTCCGATATCGAAGATCACGCCGCGCCGCTTCGCCTCCAGTGCGGCCGGGAGCAGCTTGCCGTCCTGGACGATGTTGGTGAACTGGCCGGCGATGTTCGGCGCTCCGGAGTAACAGTGGGTGAGGATGTCGCCGGGCCGCAGCAGGTCGAGGATCCGGCTCATCAGGTCGGGCGTCTCGACCCCGCCGATATGGGCCATGACCTTGGCGGGCCGCCCGGACAGCTCGCAGGCCTGGATGGCGCGCCTCAGCGGCTCGGCGCCGTGCTTGAAGACGACGTTCTCCGACAGGCGCACCTTCACGCCGAGCACGAAGTCCGGGTTCTCGGCCACCGCCCGCGCGCACGCCTCCACCTGCGCGTGGTCGATGTTGTAGAGTTCCGCCACCGGGAAACCCGACAGGCCGTTGTTGGCGATGTGCACGAAGGCGAACATGCGCGTGCGCGTCTGCGCGGCGATGTGCCGGCGCAGGGCCGCGAGGTTGTTGGCGCCCGCGTCCCCGGCTGAGACCACGGTGGTCACGCCGGCGAACGGCACGGTCTCGTCCGCCGGAATGCCGATGGCCGAGCCGTACGGGTAGGTGTGCGCGTGGAGATCGATGAGGCCGGGCAGGACGAGCTTGCCCGACGCGTCGAGCACGCGCTGCGCCCGCGCGGCGGGAATCTCGGCTTCGACGGCCTCGATGATCCCGAAGCGGATGCCGATGTCGCGCTTGGCCCGGAGCGACTGGCTCGGGTCGACGACCTCGCCGCCCTTGACCACGAGGTCGAACCGGTCGTTCGGCCCCATCGCGGGGCGCCCCCCCTCCGTCGCGGCCAGGAATCCTGCCGCAGACAGGCCGCCGAGCCACGCCCGCCGCGTGAGATCGCCCATGTGCTCCTCCCCTGCAAATCTGATCTCCGGCCTGCGAGCCGGTTGTTATACGTCCGGAGGACCGCGGAACCCGATTGCGGACTGGTCATCCAGAGCCTTCGACAAGAGAAAGCCGCGCCCGCCGGCGGTCAAGGCATGCGGCGATACATCCTGTGACTGGCGGTCGCGGTGGCGGGGCAACTGGTCCCGCGACGAGGCCGGTCGGGCGATCACGCCGCCGCGGGACCCGATGGCCGGCACGCCCGCCCGGACCACCATGCCATGATCAGCCGGAGCGGAGAACGGTGCCGCATCAGTCGATCGCGATCCCGCTGCTTGAATCCGCGATGAGCCTCACCATATCAGGTCTGTCGGCGGCGGCGCCTCGGTGCTCGCGGATCTTCCCGAACACCGCGGACGAGCGGCCGAAGTCCGGTTTCGACCTGGCCCGGGCCGCTCCGGTGAGCCGCCGCTGCGGCGGCGCCGATTGCGTGTTGACAGCCCGGAGCCGGCGGCCTATACGC
>NZ_JBKIBX010000064.1:0-23696 GCF_046557895.1 Methylobacterium oryzisoli
ATCAGGGAATCACACCGCAGCAGACCCGAAAACCCCGCACCGACTCAGCCCAAACCGAAAACGCTCTAGCGGAGACACGTGGTACCTTGGCCGAGAGCCTCAGAACGGCAGGGCGTTCATCGTTCATCAACCCAATGGCCCCTCAGGAGGGCAGCGCAGTCACATCGAGTTGGGAGCGTTCTTGGCGGACGGTACGGGCAGGCCGGAACAGCAGGCCTTGCTCCGCCTGATCGGCACGCTCGTCGAGGTTCCTCCGTTCGCAGAACCGCGCTGAGGGCTGGGGTCGGAAGGCGGCGCACCCGGCGATCGTGACGCCGGAAGACCTGAAGCGTTTGGAGGCGATCCAGTTCGGGAGGGGCGACGCATCATCCGCAGCAACGGTAAGTCGCCGCTTGGCCGAGGAGACGGAGCGTCTGTCTCGATCGGGGGCTGGGCCGCTGACGGCGCAGGTGCAGACAGCAGACCCTCCGGCTGGAGGTTAGGACCTTGCCGGGCGTTCCGGTCTCGCGGAATCCCCGATCTCATGCTGCACGGGACCAATCACGGCAAGGTCACCATGGTCCCGATCATCGCCTTGTATCCGTCGCCAAGTCCGGGGCGGGTGGTGCGACCGTGGCCGATGGATGCTCCGGATGTCCTGAGCTGATGTGCGTGCGCAGCGCTGCCGCACGGGTGGAGGCGGATACAGATACGCCCAAAGAGTATACGGTAAGCACTCCGAGCCGTGCTATGGTAATCGAGAATGGTGCAGATCGATCTTCAATCAGTATGAAGCTGTCCGCAACATCAGACTGAAGATCCTAAAGGCACGAGGGCGACGCATTCATGCCATGAGCGCACCATGAGCCGCGCTGGAAACATGATAATCCCTTGATTTTATCGACAGGCGTCAATTATTTTGCTTGCTGTTTGATAAGATGTAGTATGATATTTCTGACATGCCGTCGAATGCCTGTCGTTTCTGCAGGCAGATGAGGGCGACTTTTGAGGATAATTTGAGCATTCAGGCTTAACATAGCGCTTCATCCTCAAGTTTATACGAGTATTGACACGATCGAGCCGTTGTCCTCGGAGGCGCCATGCCACAACGTTTTTACTTCGATCTCGTGAACGGGTTCACAATCATTCGCGATGATGAGGGCGTTGAGGCTGATGATCAGCATTTAGCTGTCATGTATGCTGAAGAGGCCATCTACGAGATGCGTTTAAACGGCGAGCTGCGTCGCATCGAGGGCGATTGGCGGCTCCACATTCGCACACAAAGCGGAGCCGTTCTGGCGACGCTTCCAGTCTCTTGAGTTCAGCCTGCCGGTTGTACATCGCGGTCGCGTTCCTGGATCGCTCAGGATTGCTGCGCTGCACGCTGCTCACGTGCGCCGCCTGACTGCGCTATTAACGTGAGACATGATTCATTTTGCGAAATTCTAATAATTCTAACCGACTGTCTCTCACAATTGCTAATCAGCGATATTGTTTCTGCTGTATTTTTTGGCACTGCAACACGCGAGTGTTGCGGTGCATGCACACGTCCAGACGAGGACCCGGTCCCTGCGGGCTTTGAGCATCGAAGGGCGCGGGAAATCGCGTCGATGCCACGGCTGCGCTCGGCGACATCGATCCATGAGCGTGTCTCCCACCACATCAATGCAGAGCGTATCGCTCGCACGGCGGGCACCTCGGCGAGCCTCGTCGCGTAGCGCGATGTGCGCATCTCGAACGTCGTCGACCCCGTCCGCTTCGTCACCGAACCCTCTCGCGCCGGTACCATGCTGCCGCGCCCGAAGCGGGGCGTTGCAGGCGTCCATAGCCGCATCAAGGCCCCTCGCTCGCGGTCGAACGCTCCGAACAGCGATCGTGGGCTGTCGGTCAGCGGCACAAAGGTCAGCGGCGATCACCCCGGCCGTGCTGTCTCGCCACGGCGCGCCTGCCGACCCGCGCCAGGTGCGCGCCGCCCCGACCGGATCAGCTCCAGCGTGTCGTTCGTCGCCTCCGGCAAGTGCACGACCGTCGAGACCGAGCCCTTCGGGTCGCTCCGGTCGTGCTCGCCGGTGACGGATGCCCATCACTTGGTCGGCCGCGTGTCCGTCCCGTGGCAGCCTCTCGCCCGCAAGGCGCGGCTGTCTCACAGATCGGTTCGGGCGGGCGGTTACATGCCAGGAAGCGCCGCGATGTCGCGCACCGGGCCCGAGGTGCCCGCGATCTTGGCCACCATCGTGGCCTTGCCGGTGGCGAGGTCGACCGCGTGCAGGGTGTCTCCCGACATCAGCCAGCCCTGGCTCTTGCCGGCAGCGTCGGTGGTGATGTCGAAGGCCGCGGCCTCGACCGGCATGCCGATCATGCCCACCGTGTTGAGGATGCCGTCGTTCGGCGGTGCCTGGCGCAAGAGTGAGCCCGACGCGTCGACATCATAGAGCACCGTCTCCTTCGCGCCCTTCATCGAATTGGTGTAGGCGCCTGCCACGACCTTCGCGGTCTTGCCCTTCATGCTGTCGGTTTCGGCGAACTTCAGCGCGCCGTCCTTCGTCACCTTGCCGTCGTCGACGTTGGCGCGCAGGTTCGTGCCGTCGGAACCGATCACTCGCAGACGGTCGGCGACCGGGTTGAAGTCGACAGTAGCCATCACGCCAGCGGGCAGCATGGTATCGAGCTTCGACTTCACCGTCGCCTTGCCGGTGGCGGTGTCCACGGCGAGAACCGTGCCGTCGACGGCGAGCGCGTAGAGCATCCCGTCAGCCGGGCGCACGTCGATGCCCAGGATGCGGCCGGGCGCACCGGTGACCTTCACGGTCTTCGTCACCTTCTTGGCGTTCACGTCGACCATGGCGAGGGTGTCGTCGCCGACGAGGGCCGCGACGCCCTGGGCTTGCGCCTTGTCTGCGAGGGGGGCCGACGCGAGCAGCGCGACCGCGAGGATAGCTCGGTTCATGGGTGTCTCCCGTTCCCGCCGGGCGCACCCGGCGACGCGGATACACGCCAGCCACGCGGCTGGATGCGGGGCGGGCTGAATTTTCTTGCTGGCGCATCCAGCGACGGTCCATGCGTGTAGTCTCGGCATGGATGCGGAGAGGTCGGCGAGTGCGGGGGGTGGCAGAGGCGACGCAGGCCGCGCTGTCGGTGAACGAGGCGCTGCGCCGCTCGGGAAGCGGCGACCGCGCGGCTCTGCGCGCGCTCTACGACAGCGAGGCACCGCGAATGCTCGGTGTGGCGCTCCGCATCCTGCGGCGGCGGGCGCTGGCCGAGGAGGCAGTGCACGACACGTTCGTCCAAGTGTGGCAGTGCGCTGGCGGGTTCGATCCGGCACGGGGCTCCGGGCGTGCCTTCCTCTACGCGATCCTGCGCAACCGCGCGCTCAACATCCTGCGCAGTGAAGCCCGTACTGACCTCACCGGCGCCGTGGACGAGGATGTGCCGAGCGAGGAGGAAGGCCCAGAGCAGGTGGTGGCTCGCCTCTCGGAGGCTGGGGCGCTGCGGCGCTGCCTCGACAGGCTCGACCCGCACCGCCGCAGCGCCATCGTGCTCGCCTACGCGCACGGGCTCAGCCACGGCGAACTCGCCGGACGGCTCGGCCTGCCGCTCGGGACTGTGAAGTCGTGGCTGCGCCGCTCTCTGCTCGCACTCCGGGAGTGCCTGTCGTGACACCGGCCGAGCGCGATGCCCTCGCCGCCGAGCACGTGCTCGGCCTTCTCGGCGGGCGCGACGCCGCCCAGGCGGTGCGGCTTGTCGAGGTGGACGCGGACTTCGCCGCACTCGTCGAGTCCTGGCGCGCCCGTCTCTCCGAGATCGACGCCACCGCTCCCGCCGAACCAGCGGACGAGGCGCTCTGGCGCCGGATCGAGGGCGATCTCGACGGCATCCCGGCCATCCCGTCGCACCCGAGCCTCGCAGATCGCCTGGCCGAACTCTGGAACAACCTCGGCTTCTGGCGCGGCACCGGTCTCGCCGCCGGGACCGCCTGCCTGGTTCTCGCCGCAGGGCTCGCGGTGCTTGCGGCGCGGCCGCCTGCGCCGGTCCTGGTCGCCGCCCTCCTCACCGAAGACAATCGGGTTGCGGCAATCGTCAACGTTGCGGCCGACGGGCGGGCCGATCTGATCCCGCTCACTGACCTGCCGGTTCCGAGCGGACGCGCGCTGGAGGTCTGGACCCTTTGGGATCGGACCCGCGGTCCTGTATCGGTCGGCCTCACCCGGACGGCGAGGCGGCTCAACCTGCGCGTGGGCGATCTGCCGAGGGCTGTACCCGACCAACTCTTTGAGATCACCCTGGAGCCTGAGAGCGGCTCGCCGACCGGCCGACCCACCGGCCCGATACTGATGAAAGGACTGACCGCACGGACGTTGTGATCGAAAGGCAGTGCAGCAGCCCATCGAACAAATCGATGATCCGAGGCGAGGCGTCTCGGAGGCAAAGTCCGCAGTCGGATGGCTGTGCAAGGTGCGGCCAAGCCAGTGGGACTTGGCGCCGACCGAGAGCCGTGCGCTCAAGCGAGCGGAGGCGATCGCGGGTCGGATGCAGCGCTCCGCGGCCCTCCGGATCGTGGCGGACGACGAGACGGAAGAGCCGGAGAGCGCCGCGCTCCTGGGTCAGCTCGGCGAGGTGCCCGACGACTCCACCGAAAACCTTCAGGGCAGCTAGAGCAGGGCCCGATCGCGTTGCGATCGGGCCCTGCTCTAAGTTTTTGATTTACCGCATTATCCGCATCGCGGATCGAGAGAGCGCACCGCTCAACATCGGGGTCGAGCAGCTCGGGAGGGGCAATCCGCGCCTGACGCCTCTCGCGATCGGTCAGTTGTTTCGCAAGCAGCGGGGCAGCCTGGAGGCCGCCTTGGCGGAGAGGGGATGCACCCTCGTCGACGACGCCGACCAAGGTTCTGGACGAGGGAAGGAGTTCGAGATCGGGCTTGCGTGAGGCCGGTGCGCAATCCCCGCTGCGCCTTCGATGAGGGCCGCTCGGCACGTCGATCCGCTGAGTGCGGACCTTGGGTCCGAGCGTCCCCGACTCTTCACGTGTCAGGCATCTCATCCGGCGCTGGCTCCTGCACCTGTGCATGCTGGTGGAGCGGGTGTGGGACCAGGGGGAAGAGTGTCCCGAGTCCATCCGCCACGCCGCTCAGCACCGGGTCGAAGGCGCTGCCGAACTCGCGCGGGTGCAGCAGCGGCTTGATGAGCGTCATCTCGGCTTGCGGGTGCTGGGAATGCTTCATCGGGTCATCGTGACATCAAGAGAGCACCGACCAGAGCTCAGGAGCCTGGCGCGCGCCCAGTGCGGGTAGGATTACATGCGTTAATCGAGATCCGGGTCGACCGGTTCCATCCGTGGACCGTGGCCGGACGGGAGCTGAAACTGAAAAAGCCCGCCACGGCTGGGCCGGGCGGGCAGAATGAGCCTCAGTTGCCACTCAGATGGGCCGCTGGAGCAAACCACACCTTCGCACGTGACGCCATTGACGAAGGTTATCACGCTTGCCGCGGTGCTGGCCGGGCGGGCTCTGTCGGATCGATGTACGGTGAGGATCAGGGCGGGGCGCCGGGCATGGACCTGCGGGATCGCCGCGACGAACGCGGACGTGTCCACAGCGTAGGCCGACAGCAGCACCACGAGCAGGGCCGCGAATCCGGCCACGCACCCGATCGCGATCCACTTCAGGCTCGGCAGCCTCTCGCCCATCGGATCGCCGATCGCTCCCGGCGACAGCAGAAGGTACGTCGCCCCGAGTGTCACACCGGACTGGTAGAACGCGATCAGGTCGTTCTGGATGAGCACGCGGACGAGTCGGCACGCAGCCGGATCAGCGTGTGGATGCGCGCTGCGACTTCGATCTCGGCCACGCCCAGGCGGTGCTCCGCGCGGCGGGGGATGGGGCGGAGCGGAGGCATCGAATGCACATGGAGGGCTCACGGTGACCCGTTCCCTCATTGTCGGCAGAATCGAAAATAACGCTGCGCACCTAACCTGCTGCGACGTATCGATTTTCGAGCTGTCGCATGTGCCGGCCCATTACCTCGATAATATGCTTGGCAAGCTTTAGTCGATCCTTCGCCGAGCCACCTTCTGTTCTTACGGTATACGCCGGAAAGCGGTCATTTCTCTCAATAAGGTCGAAATCAATGGAGATGATTCTCATAAGACCGGAGCGACTGTTGATTTCATCACGAACTTCGGACGCAAGGTGATCCAGCACATCACGATCGATTTTCATTGCAACGGTTCCGCCTTTGACTGGATTTCGAACCCCTCTCAATCGAGAAGCGGCAGTTTAGTTCCGAGTCTCTGCATTAAATTCCATCCATATTTTATCTTCATAACAAACATCAAATACACGCGTCGTGCTGACCAAAGCTCTCCCGAGTGCCCGGGGCAAGATGCCCCCGCGGGTATGCTGTCCCGCGAGTCGCCGGTGCAGGATCTCCACGCGCTCGCGCCTGAGAGCGCACCATGACCCCCTGTCGTCATCGACAGCTTCGCGGGCGGCCTATTCGCCGGTGCGCGGCTGCGTCATCCGGATCCTGCGCATCGCGTCCAAGAGCTTCTCGGCGAGCGGACCGCGCCGGATCTGCAGGTAGAGGGACTGCATCTCGTTCAGATCCCGCCGTGCGATGGCCTCAGCGACGCGAGGTGCGAACTTCACCGAGGTCGCCTCGGCCTTGCGGCGCCCGCCTCCATCCATGCTGCCTGCCCTTCCACATGCGCAACTTGGTGCGGCCTTAGGCCATGCGGTGCAGCATTCTGGTCGCAGCGAACCAGCACGATGGCATCCCTCATATGGGGGACATGCGGCCACAAAACTCAGGGGAGGAGTGATCATGGGCTCCGCCCGCGTCTATTCCTACCCAATAGGGATCAACGTCGAGGGTGTCTTCTACGGCCTTCTCGACGTCACAAGTGGCTCTGTGCAGCCGCTGCTCAGCGATGGGTCGATCTGGTCAGTCCAGTCTTGCTCAATTGCTTCGCAGGTTGCGCGCTTTCACTGCAACAGGAGCGATGTGGCGTCGCCCTGCTCGTCCAGGTTGCTCAACTCGGTCAGAACGCGATTGAGGAGGTGGTGCGCATCCTCATCGTCTCCAACCGAGTGCGGATCGCAGACGTAGAGGCTCACGAGATCGGCGAGCACAGCGTGCAGGACCAAGCGCAATCCCTGCTCGACGGTCTCGACTGGACCGGATCTACGGTCCGATCGCAGCACCTCGGCTGCCTTTTCCAGAAGATCTTGACACGCCTGAGTTGTGGCAAGTTTTTGCGCATCATCCATCTCTCGCCCTCAGCGCTCAAGCATGTGCTTGTCGGCAGCCTGTACTTAAATTCCTACAGGCTCAAGAGCATCTGGAGGGGTACCTCATTGGCGGAGATCGAGGAATGACCTCCGCCCGCATCAGACCTTCCATGGTCGTCTCACAGGGGGGCTCGCTCGCCCTCAGCGGCAGAGACGCCGATCAGGTGAAGCAGGCGCTCTCTTGCCCAGCGACCCACTGTGTAATTTGTATCGGGAATAGAAAGCGCGCTCGCATCGTCGAACTCCGCCACCTCAGCGAGCAGGTGATCCACGGTTTCGACGGTGACTGCAATGCCTCGGTAGGCGGCGATAGCTGCAGCCTGAGCCGCGATCTGCTCTGCGAGCATGAGATAGGTGATGAGTGGACCATCGTTGCGCTTCAGCGCGTCGTCCAGAAGGTCGAATGCCAAGCGCATATTCCCTCGCGATCGAGAGGCCCGCTGACTTCGACAACCATAAGTGGTTTATACAACCGATTCGTCCAGAGGGATTCATCCTGGCGCGACTATCGAGCGCGCCTCGTGGCAACTGCGCACGTCTTCGGACTGGTCGGAGCCGACACGTGGCCAGACAGCCTGGGTCAGGCCTGGTGCGATTGCGCCGGGAATGGAGCTGCCGCGTCTGAGAGGCGATGCATGACCCACCCCCTCGCCATCGCTAGCTCGGCGAGTTGCTCCGGACCTTTAGCGAAGCGCAGAGACCTCACAGCCGAATTGGCGCATGTAGCGGTTCATTGCTTCGACAATGGCCGCGGCGAGCTTGCATCTATCTTCGGCTGTTCCTCCGCACGTCTCTACTCTGTATGACGGAAAACTGCTGCGATCGCTCAACGTATCGAAATGTATCGCGATGATCTTGATCATTTCATGGCGATCGTTGATTTCATCGCGGATCAAGGACGCGACGCGAGTCAGCACTGATTGGTCAAGAGGCATCGGGGCGCTCCTGCGTTCCTTTCGATTATGTGCTCAGACTCCCTTCACGTGGTGTTAACTTGGGGCCAATTCACGTGACAATTTCTACTTACCCGAGCTTCACCCTGTTCGTCGCCGGTGCCGAGCGCCTCATCCACGGCGAGGCCGTGACGGTCACCCTGCAATCGCTCCTCGCCTACGGCCCGCAGCGCCATCACTGGGCTGTTGCGTGGTCGGGCGGAAAGGCGGGTGGGAGCGATGCCTGACATTCATCAATGCTCACACCCCTGTCGTGGGACCGCGGACAGGCGTACGATCAGCCATGGGCATGAACCAGATGAACCCACACAGTCTCTGGAACTGGTCGCAGATCGCAGCGCTGATCTTGCTCGCGCTCGGGCTGGCCGTCGCAGAGGCTCTATAGCTCCGTCCGACGGCGGAGGGAGGGCCTCCTCGGTGGAGGCTGATCGGCCGCGTGAGATCCGCGCCTCGGCCGAGTTCAGCCGTTGCGGCCTGTACCGTCGCCGCCTCGACCGCTGGTGGTCGGACGAGCCCCGCGCGCTCGTCTGCGGCAGCAATCCGAGCACGGCGGGGGCCGAGCGCAACGACCCGACCGTCTGCCGCCTCCGCGCCTTGCTGCGCGACAGGCCCGGCATCGGCGGCTTCACGCTGGTCAACGCGGAGGATCGCATCGCCACCGATCCGGCCGACCTCGCGCTCTGGCTCCGCGGATGCGATCTCGCCACCCTGCAGGCGCACCGCCGCGCCAACCTCGCGCGCATCCGAGCGCTCGCGGCCGACGCGGCGCTGTGCATAGTGGCCTGGGGCAACCTCGTGCCGCCCGGCCTGCATGCCGACCGGCTCGCCGCGGCGCTGTCACTCGACGGGCGCCGCCCGCTCCACGCCTTCGGCCTCACGCAGGACGGCGCGCCGATCCATCCGCTCGCCCGCGGACGATCGCGCGTACCGCTCGGGGCGTCGCTGCTGGTGTGGCGGCAGGGGGAGGGGTGACGATGCCGCGCCGGCCGGCCGACATCGATCTGCTGCCGGCGCCGCGCATCGCGGTCTCGCCGCGGCGCGGGCTGCGGCGGGAGGAGGCGGCGCTCTATGTCGGCGTCAGCCCGTCGAAGTTCGACGAGATGGTGCGCGACGGCCGGATGCCGAAGGCCAAGCGGGTCGACGGGTGCGTGATCCGGGACATCCGCCGCCCGGACTTGGCGCGGGACGCGCTCGGCGGCGATGATGCGGAGGCGAATCCGTGGGACTGAGCGCCGTGGTCCCGCATCGACCTGCCCTGCGTCATCGCCCACACCGACCGGCACGGGAACGTCCGCTGCTACGTCCACGGCCGCCCGGCGAAGAACGAGCACCGCAAGCCGGTCGAGGTCGACATCCCGCTGTTTCCCGATCTCGCCGAGGCGATCGCGGCCGGGCTCGCGGATCAGGGCGCGACGCCGCACGAGATCATGGCCGTGACGGGCCACCAGGCCATCGAGGAGGTGCAGCGCTACACGCGCGCGGCGCAGCAGGCGGCCTCGCCGACCGGGCCATGGCACTCCTCGCGCGCGACACGCCGGGTCCCGTCGCCGCCAAGGGTTTGAAATCGAAGGGAAATTTGGGGAAGGTGGCGCTCCCAAGGGGAAACGGCGCACTTCATCTCAGGGCGTTGGTTTTGCGAGGCTTTTTCACCGAGAGTGTAGCAGCAGTGTAGCATCGATCCGGGGCGCCCCGCCAGGTATTCTTATCCTCAGAGAGGCGCTCGGCGGGTTTGGAGGCGACTGCATATTGACGGCGACGCCGCTGGCCTCTGATTTGGGGGGTTAGAGATCGCTGCCCGCCCGGTCACGGTGGTTGAGAACGACGGGCAGGAGACTCCCTATCGCTTCCGATCCCGCACGCGGCTGCCCAGCACCCGTCTACGAAGCCTACTTGCGCCTTGCCACGGAACAGGAGTGGCTGGCCATTCATCTTGGGAGTGCCGTCATTCACATAGGGGGTTGGCACGTCGGCATCGAGCCGCAGCTCGCGATAGCTCTTGATATCCGATCAGCCGGGCACTGACGCCGTGGCCCTCACGATGATGCGGTGCTTGAAACAAATTCCGGTCCTGGGACGACGCTAGATAGCTACGTGTAGCGCCGACCCAAGCACCGTTATCTGAAGTAGTTGGTCTAGCTACTTGCTGACCCGAGCTGCGGCAGGATGGCCTGAAACCTTGAAGCGTTTACCCGTGTCAGTTATGTCAGTGCCGTTCACGCGGTAAATCGAAAAATCTTGATCGAGGTAGTTTCCAACCAGTAGGTATTTCCCATCAGGCGTGAACACAGCCGCCTCAGGCAATCCACCGGTCTCGATTCTATCCTTGATTTTGGTGACCCGCATCCCATCGATCTTCAAGACGGAGAGCGTTCCATTCTTGTTATAGAAGAAGTCCTTTTTTTCCGGAGTTCGAGCCATTGAGAATCACAGCAACAGCAACATCACCCTTAGGGCTGATCGCTATTCCCTCTGGACCATCTCCTACTACGACTTTGTCAATGACTCTTGGCGGTTCCGCTTTAAGATCAATAACGCTCACAGTATCAACATTGCCGTCCGATGCTCCAGAGAACCCGTTATCAGCTGTTAACGCGATATTGCCATCAGGACTCACGGCAACGTTGTAAGGCCATAATCCAACTGGCAAGTCCTTCTTATAATAAGTTATCTTGCCGTCAGAGTCTACATTCAGAATCGCGACCTTGTGATTAACAAATTTAGTAGCGATGGCCATTTTCCCATCGGGAACAAACTCAACGTGTGAGATCAGCTCATCAACTGGAATTTTCTCCGTAAGTTCAACTTCCTTATTCTTGATCGGCAGCACGCCTACAGCATTGTCGCCTCTTAATGCAACAAGGGCCAGGGTGCCGTCACGATTGATATCGAGGCCCGACGGCTGCTTTCCGACATCAATGGTCTTCAGTAGCTTGGGAGGATTCTCTTCTAAATCGATGACATAAATTTTAGTATCAGGGACCTACTTAAGCGCGTCTCCATCTTTCACTACATTCACCGAGTCGGCTACAAGGGCTAGAGTGCCGGAGGAGTTTATGGCCAGATTGACGGGAGGGCCGACAACAGAATTCTTCAACGGTAGAGTGGCAACCGCCTTCGGTTCCTCGGGATTTTGTAAGTCAACGATCAAAACCGTGTCACGGCCACTGGCCGACAGCACTGGTTTGCCGTTATCATCCCAAGTCAACTTCTCGTCATTTCCCACAATCATGAATGGCTTGGCTGAAACCGGCAGTGCGGAAAGTAACATCAAGGAAGCGCCTACAAGCAGGGTCGCTTTCAAACACCGCATCGTTCTCTCCTTAGTTTCCTAAGATCGTTATTTTTGTGACGCGCTCACCTGGCCATTATCGTCGCCGACTAGCGATGGAGCAACCGCCTAAATCCGCATGAAGGAAGCAACCTGGCTGGACGAACGCTGGCTTCCACGTGGTCAGAGACTTCTCGTCTCGGCCACACACGGCGGAGGCTGCGCGATGACCCCTCAGAAGGGCTCCAGCTCGGATGACGAAGCATCTCGATGAGAGAAGGACTTCGGCGATCCGGCGCCCTGGTCGAGAGCGAAGCCCGCCGCGAAAGGCAGCTCCTCACCGACGCGACCTGTGGCGTCGGTCAGGAGCTGCAAATCACGCATGCCGAGCGTGATGATGCCGTTAACCAATTATTTACCATGATGTCTCCCAATCATGGATCTGTGCAGCCGCAGGCGATCGCGCTGGAGGACTGGCGCATGAGCGAAGAAGTAGGCCCGGTACCCGCTGACAAGGTTGGGCTCGCTGCCGCCATCGTGTCAGCCTATGTAGCGAAAAACCCAATCCGGCCGGGCGACCTGCCCGCCCTGATCCAGGCCGTTCACTCCTCCCTGATCCAGCTCGGCACGCCGTCGGCGCCCGAGCCGGAGAAGCTGACGCCGCCCGTCCCGATCAAGAGAACGGTGACGCCGGACCACATCATCAGCCTGGAGGACGGCAAACCCTACAAGACCCTCAAGCGGCACCTGTCGGGGCGCGGCCTGACGCCCGACCAGTACCGCCAGAAGTGGGGCCTGCCGTCCGACTACCCGATGGTGGCGGCCAACTACGCCGCCCAGCGCTCCGAACTCGCCAAGACGAGCGGGCTCGGCCAGAGCCGCAGGCGGAGCCTCGGTAGAAAATAAGTTGCCAGTTCCGTCTAAGGAAGAGCATGCAGCCATGTGATGTCTGTCACATGCGCCGAGGTCAAATTTTACTTCAATAGTCAGTGTACCGGAGGGGCAGCCATGAAACGGTCTCTAGGAGGTATTGCCAAGTGTCGTATCCTGCGTGAGCTGGATCGCGTGCTGGCCGAGCGTATTGCTAGCCAGGCTGCTAAAATGACTACAGATCGCTTTGATAAATAAGAGGATGTGCGGCTTCAGCTGCGATCCTAAGTTCCGATGGCACGATTGCGTTTACATATCGCTGAGCGCCAGCCTTGGGTTTCGACGCTGATTCCATAAGTGATCTCCCACCAACCCGGCTGCGGGTCGGCCATGAGGCCGTCAACGACAGCTTGCAGCTCTTGGTGCGTCACGATCCTGTGCATCATCAGCTCGCCGATCGTGAGCCGGTCAGCCATGCCGGTCGTCTCGACCCCGCATATTGTCGGGCGATCAGGGCGGCGGGCCGGATCCCGAGGAAGAGAGGGGGCGGTGCTCCGGCCCGCAGATGAAGCTGCCCATCCACACCAGACCTCGGAGGTCAACGAATAGCGCCACATGCGAGGTGTCGCTCAGACCGTGCGGACTGTCTGTCGCTCAGCGTGAACGTGGGTGTGCGGGCCGAGCTCCAGGCCGGTCCGCCCGCGCACCCGACCCGCCGTTCTGCACCGGGGGTTACGGGACCGGCACCGACCGCGCGTCCAGCCTCGCACGGGTTCGTGGGGCCGTTCCCCCACAAAGAGCAGGATAAGGAGTTGCGGCACGGGCCGGGTGTCATAGGCGGGATCCGACACCCAGCCCGTGGTCCGACGCGGACCCAGCCTTTGACGCGCGGACGCCTTTAGGCTCGCACAGAAAGCGGGGCAGTTCCCTATCAAAAGAGCAGGTCAGTCTAGCCGCGCGCCCGCGAGGCCCTGCCGGAGGCCAACTTCCTACTCCGTTCCTCTGAACATGTAAGGATGCCCAGCATCAACTAGGGCCCGGTCAATGGCCTCGATCGCGGTGAGCACCTTACTCAGCGCCTCAACTCTCGGCAGGTCCAGGTCGTGCGATACTGCAATCTGCTCAGCAAGAGCGAGCCTGTTGCTGGCCAGCTGCTCGCGAGCTTTCGTCAGAGCATCGCGCTCTGCCGTAGTCACTGACTTACCTGCGCATCCCAATTGATCGAACGGCCCTTGCGCTGGAGCCGCGTGCCTTTAACCGCACTCTTAACGAGCTTGTGGCCGTAGAACAGAGGGACAGCGCCACCAATCAAGAAAAGGGCCCCAACGGCCAACAGCAGGTCCATATGCCTCCCCATCGCTCATCTCCGCCCTGCACGGGCTTTGGCGCAAATAGAAGGACACACGGATCCACCCTGCAACCTAGACAGTTTTTAAAATATTGTTGACGCGGCTCCTCAACGCCCTCGTGTTGCCTTCGAGCAACAGCCGCGGGGCGCGATCCAGCTCCTTGCCCTCATGATGTCCTCCCACGGCGCATATCTCCGCAGACTGGCCGAGGCGAGGTGATCGAGGGAGCTCTTATCTTCGGCTGAGAACCGGACAATGTGCTCCAGCTTGCGGGTCAGCGGGTTCATTGCGCTTGGGTTGTCCTAAGAAGGGTTCGACTGTCAGTTAAGCTCCGAATGAAAATTCAAGTCGTCCATCGCAAAACATTTTTTACTTGAGCAACGGACCACTTGCCGCCCCTTGCAGTTGGGATACGACGTGCCTCCAGTTCATTGGCGATCGCGTAGAAGCTAGACCCGGCAGCGCGAAGCTCCTGCACCAGGGAGCTAACAGAAGATGCATTGATTATAGCCTTAGTCTTGCCGTTAGCAATATTTGTGGAGATGGCTTTCGCGTGCCATCGAAGGAAATTTGATCCCTTTCTGGCTGGAGTATGCATGATATCACTGACGCGTTTGTGCTGACGCGTTTCCCTCGCGGCTAAATTCTCTAAGCAGTATAGGTTGTATGAACCGTTCAGCGCAAAGGCGCGCTGGTATTATGACGAGACCTGCGCGCGACCCTGGAGAGCTACCATTCTTAGTGCCTCTTGGGACAAGGCAGACCCAAGATGCTGTGCTTCGAGCGCTTCGCGCACAGGTCCCACTCCGTAGTCCTTTGTCCGCGCAATCCGGCTGGGAACCCTGGACACCTGAACGACTGACTACTCACCACTATGAGCCGCAGGAGCGCCCCTCTGCTCAGCTCGGCTGCTAAGGCCCCTCGGGAAAGCTCTGGAGGCCCGAAGGTCCCAAATGGGAAGGGGCGCGATCTCAACCCGGCTGCTAGCCTTCGCTCGTGTGAGTGAACCTGCTGCCGGTCACGGACATGGTCGGGCAGCGGAGTTTGCGAGTGCCCTATGCCGCCAGATCGCACGCATAGACACCAGGATCAGAGCTACGAGGCCCTCATTCGCATTGCTAAAGGGCTTGAGCTTAACGCCAGTCATCTTTGGCGATGCATCGTGCGGCTGAGGGAGCTGGGCTTCACTTCAACCGCCGAAGGCGCCGCTATAGCCCTTCATCGTGGGGTTGAGTTCGCACGTGCCTCCCAAATGCTCTGCGATAGCTCTGAAGGCAGCGTCGATCGAGGGATGGTGCTTGAGGATGCCTTCGAGGGCGCTCGGGGAACCGGCCACGATGCTCACTTGTGATGATCCTGGAGTTCTCTGAACCGCGCCCAAGGAATCTCCCGAGCGGTCGGTGAGCCACCAAGTGGTCTCGTCCGCCAATGGCGTGGCAATGACGTCCAAGATCCAGCCAGTCACAGGGGAAACCACTGGCACTCCGAGCCTTCGAACGAGGACCGGCCGCCCTACTGCTATTTCAGGCTCAGCGCTTGGGAGGCAGACACGGTGTGTGCTGTTGGCGCTCTCGGCTTCTGCGAGTGCAGGGTCAGCGAGGCCGCGGCGGTAGCTCAGAGCGACGGCGTGCCAGAACGCAGCACTGTCACCGCCAAGCCGTGCGATGCTCTCCTCGATGCGTTCTCGCGCTTGCTGGACCAGACTCTCGGCTGGAGCAAGCGGTACCTCAATGTCGGCCATGGCTGCCTTCCGAATGTTAATCTCCGTAACATCAACGTGGCAAGCAGCCTTTGGTGCCGAGTGCATACTGGCTAAGAGTAACTGGCACATGCGGCTGATGGGAGTAAGGACGGGTTACATGCACGTACCAGTGTGACGCCGTGGAGCTCCGCCACCGAGTTGCAGGCCGCCGCACTCGAAGCAAGGGGGGCGAGGAATGCGAGATATGGTCGCTCCCCAGCCTCGAACCACCGAGTTTGCCGCAGTCGGCTGCTCCGGGTTCCTGTGCACCAAACTGGTTGCGCGGAAATATCAATACTACGAACCCTGCGGAGCAATACCGGCGCCGGAGCGTTTCCAATCCTTTGTACGCCGACCAGAAATCGTAGAGAGGCCGTTTTGACGATTAACATGACTTTTCCGCCGTGCTCTGAGAAGGCGATCTGTAGGTACGTGCCCGGTTTTATCTTGACGATTAGCCTTATCCGTTCTGCAACCAGCCCACCCGACCCCACCGCAGCGGCTTTATTTTCGGCTGTCCGTCTGTCAATAGCGCAATGTTTTGCTCAACATAGCTTGTCTCAGTCGCATTGGACGATCGAGCATGCTCAGGTTGCACATGTCTCGGCCTAATCCAAATGGCCGAGTGGAATGTCATCGAGTTGCAACGCCGCTAGTGAATTGCGTCTATGACGCTCAAGGTGGACAACCTACGCCAGGTCTGATTGAGGTGTTTTATGACGAACGCCTTCGTTCGGAGGCTCCTGAGAGTCGCGGAACTAAGTGAATGTGACCGGGTGCGCTTGCTCGACGCAACCTCGCGCACTGAGGCCATCGCTCCACAGACAGTTCTGATGCGTGAGGGAGATCTGCACGAGGGTGGCTACGTCCTGCTCAGCGGTTTCGCCTACTGCTTCAAGCTTCTGACAAATGGAGACCGTCAGATCGTTGCCTACCACGTGCCGGGCGATGCGGATGGGCTCTATGGTATTTACATCGAGAGCGCAGACTACACGGTTGTGACACTCACGCCGTGTACCGTAGCCTTCATCTCACGCAGCACGATCGATGACTGGCTCGCTCATAGCCCCGGCATTGCGCGAGCACTCTGGTGGTCGCTCCTTGCTGAGAAGAGTTATCTTTGCGCGTCGCTGACCAACATCGGGCAAAGACCGGGTCCTCAGCGATTGGCGTACTTGCTTTGTGAAATCCTCTCTCGCTTAAAGGCCGTCGGGATGGCGAGGACTGGCAGCTTCGAGGTCCCACTCACACACCGCGATTTTGCTGATATACTAGGAATGAGTGAGGTACATGCTTGCAGAGCGTTCAAGCATCTGCTAGCGCTGGGTGTGGTGATTGCTGATCATGCTGGCATTGTAGTGACAGATGCTGATCGGTTGAAGTGCTTTGCCGAGTTCGATCAGGCGTGCTACTGAGCAAGTTGTTAGCACAATAAGACGACTCAGACGTTTTAGTATCATTTCGCGCGCGCTTGGCTCTTATGTGGAACTCAGCGGCGGGCTTGCTGTTGCCTCCTACAACGCGGGGTGAAACGACTCTTTTTCGTTCCAAAGCACAACCTGCAAGCCAGCGGCGCGCCACCTATGTGCGCCCGTTGAGAAGAGCGCATGGTGGACTCGATGGGATCAAGCGTCTGCTCACAGCCTGTGGTCGTGAACACTGGAGATGGTGGCCAAGACGGTCTTCTCGTGTTTGTTGCCAAACAGCTCGTGGCAGTGCTCGTTCTTCTCGAAGGTAGGCATAATCTGGATACCTCGCTCCACGGAAAATGGTTCCTCGAAGCTGGGTTCGGTCCTTGCCAAGATTGGAACAAGGGGCAGATCTTTACCACACGGGAAGAAGCAATTGTATGGATTCAGGATCAGGTTCTGATAGATGGTGGTGGCATATAGTAAACTGAGCCACGACCGCGGCAGTGATCATGCAATAGCGGGCCCATTCAGATGTTGCGATTCATGCAGATGTCGGATGCGCCCCCAACAACGTCAGCGCGTCGTGGTTTTATGCCTTTCAATTCAGTTTTTATTGATGTGATTGTATCCGGCATCTGGAAAAGTAAAATCATTCTGATCTTCGTCCGGAAAATCATCGATTGCCGGATCCACTCAAGCAAAAATTGATTTCTTGTTATACTGAAAGAAAATTTTGCACTGATTGAGGCCGAGCTGCCCGCTGTCTGAGAAATTTGTAGCACGTGCCTCAGCTCGTTCGAGTGCGGCTGGTGGAATGTTGCCGCGCATTTTTCCTCAGATCCGTCCTGCCCGAGCAGCACAGAATAGACTTTTCTAGCATTCAGGGCATCTGACCCAGGAGTAGTCTCATTGGCTTAGTGGCTGAACGCCAATCGCCGCGAACCCAGCCCAATAGGCAGGATGCGCCCACTCGCTCGGCCCGTCCCCGTCGATCAGAGCCAGCGTCGTAGCGCGCAACGCGTCCGCCCAGTCGGCGTCGGGTTTGCCGGTCCGGTACGCGATGAGGCCGGTCGTGATCTTGACCGCAGAGTTTGAGGGGATCGCCCAATGTGTCGCGAGGAGGCTCTGCGCCCCTGCGGCGAAGAAGCCTCGCGCGAGCCCGGACAGGCCCTCCGCTTTCGGTCGGCCATCCGAGGTCGCAGTGTTGCACGCGGACAAGATCACCAGATCCGCATTGAGGCGCAGGCCCATGATCTCGGATAGCGATAGGAAGCCGTCGTCCTCCCGGCTGGCCTCCGTCGGAGGCGTCAGCACGAGCCCCGGTTCGCTCGTTCCGTTCACCTCTCCGGCGAGGGCGCCATGCGTGGCGAAGGCCACAATCCGATAGTCCGACAGATCCATGGCGCGCACCGTCCTTTCGTTGGCCTGCGCACCGAGAACGAGGGCTTCTGGCGGGGCCGCGAGCAGCGTGGCGATGGTCCGCAACTCGTCGGCCGACTCGGGCAGGCTGACGAGCCGCCGCAGGAAGGACACGTCCGCGAGCCCTCCGGCCGAACCTTTGAACGCACCAGCAATGTCGATACTTCTCAAGTCGCCTGCGTCGGCGAGCTGCGGGTTGCCAACGCCCAGAAACGGCTTTCCAACGCGGATCGGCTCGCGGTTCGTACGCTGAGCTACCAGCGTGCGCACGGAGGGCAGGAGTGCGATGGCATGGGACCGTATCAACCACCTCGGGTTGGCGGTCCGCAGTGCTGTGCCATCGGACGCTGGTTGGTTTAACGGCTGCGTCAGGAGCAGCCCGTAGGGCATCGCCTGTAGCGGCCCGTCGCCGACGATGACAAGCTTCCTGTAGTCGCCCAGGGCCGCGCCGATCGGTCCGAAGATGAGCTCGTGCAGCTTGGCCGCATCGGCGAATGAAAATGGCGGAAACAAGCTTCGCGAGATGTCGCCAGAGCTGCGGAGGGAGCGTACGAGGTTCTCCAGAGCCTGGGCGCGGACGTCGGAGCGCCAAGCAAGGCTCCGCCCCGACCTATCTAGCAGGAAGCCGTAGAGCCCATGGCTGCCGACGTGGAGGAGGACGAGAGCCTCCCCGTCCTGCAACCGTGCCCGCGCGTCGGCGAGCGCGACGGTCTCGATGTCCTCGACGCGTGTGAGGCCGCCGGGCAGCTGACTCTCGAAAGCACGTCTCGCGACGTCCCTCTGCGCCGCGGTTGTCTGCTTGTGGCGAGCCAGCGCGCCCTCGACGTCGCCCGCCTCGTAGGCGTAGGCGGCAATCTGCTTGGCGCGCTCCGCCCGCGCCGAAGCGTCGAGGTAGGTGCGATGCAAGTTGCGCGTTGTCTCGTCGGCCAGAAGCCGACGCCGACCAGCCACCTCAAGCGCGAGCGCCGTCTCCCCGAACATGGCGGCCTGCATGGCCCGGAAGAGCGGGTCGTGATCGGGGTTGTTGCGGGACACGCCGCTCTTGACGACGATCTCATTGCGCTTCTGCGCGATGAGACGCAGGGCCGGAGCCAAGTTGCGCAGGGCAAGGATCGTGCCCTCTCCAGCCGTCGTCCATTCCTGCCGCAGCTTGGCCGCGATGAGCCCGGAGGCTTCGTCGAGATAGCGCGTCGCAGCCCGCGCCTCCCCGCTGGCGAGCCGCACGGAGGCGAGACGGGCCAGGCCGGGCGCGTACACGTCGGCCAGGGTCAGGCGCTCCGACGGCAGATCAGGCGACCGCAGGAGCGGATTGCGCTCAGCCAACATCTCAAGCGCGACACGAGCCGCATTCCGGTATCCAGTTGCTTGAAGGTATCGGGCGCTCCTGTCGAGGAAGCCTGCGATTCTGTCGTCAACCCCGAACTGCTCGTAAGCGTACTCGATCGTGCGTTTGAAAATTCCACGCAGCAGCTGAGACTGCCGCTTATCATCCCGTTCGAGCAAGGCTGAAATTACGTCGTCAGTACTCGTCCCTCCTTCTATATAGCTAGCTAGTGAGATCACAATCGCGGCACTCGTCTCGTCTTGGATGTGCAAAACGCTGTTAACCGTCGCCGCTGCGCTTGGGCCTTGACCGGCATAGAGGCGCAGAAAGCGCTGGACATACGACTTGCGCTCCGCTGGCGTGAATGTCGAAGCAGGCGCTGAGAACGCAATCAACAGGTACTCATACTCGCCGAATTCGGTGTTGCTGAAATTTCGTCCTTGATTCTGGGTCAGGGCCGCATGAATCCATCGCTTGACCGACGCAGCGATGGGATCTCCGCAACCGGCACAGAAATACCCTCGAACGTGCTTGCCGATCAGGTCCTTGAACTCCGGCCCGACGACGTTGATCTCGTCGGAGGTCTTCAGCTTCGCACGATGCTGAATTGCGATCGTCGCGAGCTCGTCGAGCGCGGCCATCGCGCTCTTCTGGTCCAACCGGGCATCTGAGATCCGTGCCCTGGCCAGGGTGGTCTGGTAGCGGCGAGCGACGTTCAGGAGCGCCGGATGGATGCGAAAAAGCTCGTCGAGGCGTTCGAGGGCCTGCTCGGCCAGCCCAAGATTGGTGCTCTTTGCGAGGGATAATAGTACGTCTATCAGCCTCTCCGGCCTGGACGATGGGATCTGCGAGGCGAAGCCTTCAGCGTCCCGACGGAACTCGGTTTCGGCAGCGTAGAGGGTGAGACTGGAGGCTGCATCCGCGGAAATATCTGCCGCGCACGACAGCAGGGCCGCTTCCATCGATTGATCGGACTTGCAGGAATCCAAATCACGGGCGAATTTCAGCAGGGCACTCTTATATAGATCTTCGCTTACAAAGCGCGACAACAGTAAGTGCTGATAGATATTCCCCCATGCACCAGCATTGTCAGTTTCCACGCTGAGTGATTGCGCCTTATCCAAGAGCAATGTCTCGAAAGCTCGCCTGTCCAGCGTACGTTTGGCGTTTGCCTCTGCTCCGACAGAAGCGCATGACATGCAAACACTGCACGTGAACGCGATCATGAATCGCAGCATGGAGTGCCCATATCGTTTCGAGTTGATAATACTGCTTATTTTCTTATCTGTTATAATGTAATATTATGTCAATACCTTTTAGTCCTACGTGACATTTTCTTGCCGCTACAATATCTCTCAGTGCATTGGGCATAGGCTTTAAACCCCTTTCCGCTCCAATCTGGCGTATTATGCATGCATCTCCATATGCATCTCTGCGTCTCCATCGGATCCTCTCTGGCGAAGGCGGGAAGAGCGTTCAAGTAAAGAATGATTGAAGCAATAAGGGGTGTCGCAATTTTCACTTCCGCCTCCTAAATTCTTAGGCCCTCCCACGAGCTGACGCTGCTATTTGAGCAGGCGATGGAGCTAGGGGCCGAGATTTACCAAAAGACAGCTTGCAGCTATTCGACCGCACTTCAAGAGAGCTCCCCCTTTTGCGGCGATGCCTAACACCTTTGATCATTTATGTGTTCATGCGTCTGATCGCTCGGGTAGCTACCGCTCCGATCCTGACAAGTCTCACGATCTGCCTCCGTCCGCACCGGCTAAGGCAGGAGAGGGCAGGGAAAGCTTTGCGACCGTCTCTACTACTCTTTCGACCCCAATACCCTCCCGATCAGCTGGGATCATCGCAAATTACCATAGGACGTGAGATTTCATCTAGAATGCTACAGGCAATAATTGAGCTCTTATATTCGCGTCCAGCGGTCTAGAAGCGCTTGAAATAAAATTTTTCTCATGATATATTGCCGTCAATTGAACGGCAATCGACACTGATGTGCGAACCCTACCGCCGAGTGTGACATCTCGCGCCTGTCGATTGTGCGAACTGCAGCAGCTGACTGCATGCCCCCTCGCGAGGCTTATTGCTAGCCCTTGAAGGGGAGCTCGACGACTATTTCCCGTATTTCAGGAGATCCGAAATGGTTCAACTGATTGAAGAGGCCGCCTCGACTACAAACCCTTGGCTGAAGTTGAAATGGGCCGCCGCAGCCCTGCTCAGGTTTCGTGATCAGCGCCAGGCTCAAGCATCGGAGGGCTGTGCCTGTGCCTTGAGTCGCAGGCTCGATGACGCCGAGGCGGACAGCCCTGAACCTGAGGGGAGGGGGCAGTGACCGCCGGGCTGGCTCCCCGCCCCAGGTCTGCGCGGCCGAGGCAGCGCCCAATAACCTTTGCCGAGCGCCTGGTCCTGCAAGTCTGCCGAGCTTCGCCCGATCCCACCTACCTGAAAAGGCTCCGGACTCAACTGACGCGGCAGGGGATCCGACGAGCTGTAGCCCAGCACGACACCCCAGCCCTGTTCAACTGGCTCGTCGAGGTGGCGAGCTACCAAGGGATCGCCGACACAATTGCCTGGACCTACATGCAGCAGCACGGGCGCGTGCGCTGGGCTGACCTGCAGGCCGCCTTCTCAAGTGGTCCAAAGTGCCCGAAGCTCGCGAGCTTCGAGGCGTTCCATGGCTGCCGGTATCGCAAGGCTAGCCACACCTGTGCGCACCCGGAGCATCTTCCCGGTTGCCCGCTGCCCACACACCCGCTCCGTAAGGGCAGCCTGAACCAGGCCGCATACGCCCTCTACCTGTTCATGCGAGACGAGTGTCGGGGCGACTTAGTAGCCTGGATCGATGCGCAGCTCGCCGCCGCAGACCAGCCGGGGGCATTAGATCGAGCTCAGCGGATGCGCGAAGCTTTGCTGCGGCCCCTCGCTGGGGTGCATGGCTTCGGTCCGAAGGTGGCTTCGATGGCTTTTGCGGAGCTGCTGCTCGGGACCGATCCGAAACGGGAGCGTTGGCTCAGCGTGGGAAGCAGCCTGATCGTGGTGGACACTCTCGTGCACAACTGGCTGCACCGAACCGGAATCTTGCAGCGCCTCGACGCGGAGCACGCCTACGGACCGGCCTGCTATCGACCAGGCGGCTGTGCCGAGATCATCGAAGCCCTTGCCCGCCGGATCGACGCCCGGCAGTTCAATCCGGCTTTCCCGGCCGTTTTCCCCCGCTACCTGCAAAAGGCGATTTGGGCGTTCTGCGCCGAGAACGGGCTGGGGATCTGCAACGGCAACCAGATTGACGATAGTCAATCTTGTACGGACCACACCTGCTATCTTTCCTCCAATTGCCGCCGGATTGCACTTAGATCAGCAAGATGACCGAAGCTGCACAATGGCAGTTCGGTAAGTTAAAATTCCCGAAGTGCGCTTAACGCCCGACATAGCTGAATTTATTACCAAAAAATTCGTCAGCTCAGTGGATGTGCTAGCCCAACTTAATCCTCTTGATATTTTTCCGCCAGACCGGGCGCGGGCTGTGAGCAGACGAGAATGAGTTAAGCAACAGTCAGCAATGGCGCAGAGTAGCGATTCGACTGCTGAGGTTGGAGGACGAACAACAGTCGGCTCGCCGCTTCAGGTGCTGGGGGCACGCAGTCTGAAGCACCACAGCCTCTCACAACGAAACGGGTCGGTCACGGCGTCGCGTGCCCCCTCAGCCGCTCGACCGTGCCGACCCGCCGCCGCCCAGCAGACCGAAGGCCCACGAGCGGCACATCACAACCGCCCGTCTGTGTTTCGGGTCCGCATGTAGCGGTTACCGTGGTCGGAAGCCTACAAGGCAGGGGATGGGACAGCGCTGCCGAGCATGGAAGTCCCGAACTTGCGATGCCATCACTGCGTAGGTGCAGAGAGCGCAGCCGGGTAGGGCAAACGCGAACTCCTGACCCCTTGCGGACATTCAAGATGCGACCGTCGAAGGTCCGGATGGGATGGTTTGCAGACCCTGAGAGGCCCGCCATGATAAGGGGCATGTGTACCGCCCGCGGTTTGTGAGACACCGATTTAAACCCTATGCGGCGAGAGCCGCCGGTGGAAGCTGCG
>NZ_JBKIBX010000065.1:0-23666 GCF_046557895.1 Methylobacterium oryzisoli
CGCGATCGGTCACGCGGCGGCGATCGCGGCGCTGGAGCGGGTTGCGCCGCGGGCGATCGCGGGGGCGGACCTGCGGGCGCGGCTGAACCGCGACGGGGCGCGCCTCGGGTGAGCGCGTCGCTGCCGCAGGAGGCGCGACCGGTGTCGACCGAAACCGTCGGCGGACAGGCGGTCGTCATGGGGCCCGGTCCGGTCGCGGGCCCCGAGCGCGTCAGAGCTTGACGCCCTCCAGGTAGCCGCGGTTCCACGTCGGACTGATCAGGATCTCGTTGACGCACACGGACGGGGGGAGGCGGGCCACGAACAGGATCGTCTCCGCGAGGTCGTCCGACTGCAGCATGCGCGCCTTGTCCTCCGCCGTGACCGGGACGGGACGCTTGTCGATGATGGGCGTCGCGACCTCGCCGGGACAAATGCAGCAGGACCGGATGCCATGGCCGCATTCCTCCTGGTTCAAGCTCTCCGAGAGCGCCACGAGACCGTGCTTGGCCGCCGAGTAGGCCGGCCCCGTCAGTTTCGACACGTAGCGTCCGGCCCAGGACGACACCTGGATGATCAGCCCGTCGCGCTGCGCCCGCATGGTCGGCAGCACGAGGCGCGAGGCGTAGAAGGGTCCGTTGAGATCGACCCCGATCACCGTGTCGATGCCGGCCGGGTCGATCTCGCTCCAGCTCCGCTTCGGAACGTTCAGGCCGGCGGAGTTCACCAGGATGTCGCAGCGGCCGTAATGGGAGCGGACGGCCTCCCAGGCGCGCTCGACCTCGTCGGCCCGGCCCATATCGGCGGGCGCGACGAGCGCCTCGCTCCCCGCCTCCCGGACGAGATCCGCCGTCGCCTCAAGCGCCTCCCGGCCGCGCCCCGACAGGGCGAGCCGCACCCCGGCCTTGGCGAACGCCACCGCGGCGGCCCGGCCGATGCCGGAGCCCGCCCCCGTGATCCAGGCAACCTGCCCTTCGATATTTCGCAGCATGTCCGGTCTCTCCCGTCATCTCGGTTCTGGCGCGTCGATGGTTCCGGCGGACGCGCGTATCGGTCTTGTGGGCCGGGGATCAGGTCGTCGCGAGCTCCGACGGTGCGGAACGCGTCGAAAGCGCCACGCTACTACCAGCCGGGGCCGTTGCGCGAGCACATCGGCACCGGGCCACGTCGGGGCCTTGGTCCCCTGGTCGGGCCGCGGACCTCGGCTTCACGCCCCTCCTGTCAACGATCCCGAGAGCGGTCATTCGGATCTCCGCTCAAGGCCCGGGTGCGGACGCGTCGACCGGTTCCGGACGATCGCCATCGGCCGCCCCATTCATCGGCCACAAGTGAGCGGGGATCGTCCGCCGCACAAATTGTCCGCTGCCGAGCGGCGCGATATGCGAGCGGCATGACGAAGCCCACGGCCGATCAGATCGCTTCCCTTGGTGCCGCCTTCCAGGCCTTCGTGCGGCGCTACAAGCTCGCTGATGCCGGCAGCGCCGAGAAGCCCCTCAACGAACTCGACGTGCAGACCCTGCTGTACGTCGCGCAGCACCCGAATTGCGGGCCGACCGACATCGCGCGCTACCTGGGCCTGGCGACCACCACCATCTCGTCGGCGACCGACCGCCTGGCCAAGAGAGGGCTCCTGGAGCGCCATCGCATCGAAGGTGACCGCCGGGCGGTCGCGCTCCGCCTCTCCGAGGAGGGTGCCGCCCGTGCCGCCGCGCAGGTGGACGCCTACAACGCCCTCAATCTGGCGATGCTCGAACGCCTGGCGCCGACCGAGCGCGACAGCTTCATCCGCATGGTCACGAAAATCGCATACCACGAAGATTGAATAGTCCGAAGTTCGTCTTATCTGTCGAGTGCGCCCGTTCGACCGGGCCCGACACACGGAGGACGTTCGATGGCCATCAGGGTCAACGGGACCGAGGTCACCTCGCCCGAGGATGCACGAATCTCCCTCCTCGATCTGCTTCGCGAGCGACTTCATCTGACCGGCACCAAGGTCGGCTGCAACCAGGGCGCCTGCGGCGCCTGCACGGTGCTGCTCGACGGCGAGCGGGTGCTGTCCTGCCTCACGCTCGCGGTGCAGGCGGACGGCCGCGAGGTCACCACCATCGAGGGCTTGGCCGACGGCGAGGGGCTGCACCCGCTCCAGAGCGCCTTCATCGCGCACGATGGCTTCCAGTGCGGCTACTGCACGCCGGGCCAGATCTGCGCCGCGTCGGCGATGCTGCGCGAGGTGGCGGCGGGCGTGCCGAGCTACGTCACCGCCGATCTCGCCGAGATGCCCATCGCCCTCTCGCGCGAAGAAATCCGCGAGCGGATGAGCGGCAACCTGTGCCGATGCGGCGCGCATAACGGCATCGTCGAGGCGATCCTTCAGGTCGCAAGGGAGCAGGCCGCATGAACCCCGTCACCTATCAGCGCGCCTCGTCGCTGGCCGAAGCGGTCCGCATGGCCGGGAGCAGCCGCTTGCTCGGCGGAGGCACCAACCTCGTCGATCTCATGCGCAAGGGCGTCGAGCGGCCCTCCCACCTGACCGACGTCTCGGGGTTGTCCGCTGCGATCGAGGCGACCGGCGACGGCGGCCTCGTCATCGGTGCGGCCGCGCGAAACAGCACCGTGGCGGCCCATCCCCTCGTCCGGTCGCGCTATCCGATGCTGTCGCGTGCCATCCTGGCCGGCGCGTCGGCGCAGGTGCGCAACATGGCGACCGTCGGCGGCAATCTCATGCAGCGGACGCGATGCCTGTACTTCGCCGATGTCGCCGGCTCCCGGTGCAACAAGCGGGAGCCCGGCAGCGGATGCGATGCGGCGGGCGGCTTCGAGCGCTACCACGCGATCATCGGCGCCTCGCCGGCCTGCAGCGCCACGCACCCGTCCGACATGTGCGTCGCCCTGGCGGCGCTCGACGCAGGAGTTCGGATCGCGGGCCCGGCCGGCCGGCGGACGGTGGCGCTGATCGATTTCCACCGCCTGCCCGAGGACCGGCCCGACCGGGAGACCGTGCTCGAGCCAGGCGAGGTCATCGAGGCGATCGAGATTCCCGCCTCGCTCGTCGCGGCCCGGTCCGCCTACCGCAAGGTGCGGGATCGCGCGAGCTACGCCTTCGCCCTCGTCTCGGTCGCGTCGGGATTGACGCTGCGCGAGGGCCGGATCGACGAGATCCGCATCGCCTTCGGGGGCATCGCGCCCAAGCCCTGGCGCGCCCGTCTGGCCGAGGAGGCCCTGCGCGGCGTCGTTCCGAGCGCGGAGGCGTTCAGGGCTGCCGCGGACCTCGAACTCGCCGAGGCCGCCCCGCGCGCCGGCAACGCCTTCAAGGTCGAACTGGCCAAACGCACTCTCGCCGCCGTCCTCGCGGACCTCTCGGGAGACGACCGATGAGCAAGGTTCAGAACGCCATCGTCGGCTCCGTCCGGACGGTGCTCGGCTGGGTGCCGCCCCGGTGGCTGCCCGGCGGCACGCCCGACCCCCTGATCGACGGCCGCGGCGCTATCGGACGCCAAGCCTCGCGGCTGGACGGTCCGCTGAAGGTCACGGGCAGAGCACGGTTCGCCGCCGAGGTGGCGGTGGATCGGCTATCCTACGCCACGCTGGTCCACAGCCCGATCGCGCGCGGGCGGATCGCGCAGCTCGACACCAGTGCAGCGGACAACGCGCCTGGCGTGATCCTGGTCCTGACCCACCGCAACATGCCGCGGATCGACAGCCCGGCGCTGATCTCGATGACCGACGTCTCCGCCGTCGGGAACAGCGACCTGCCCATCCTCCAGGATGCCGAGATCCGCTACAACGGTCAGGTCGTGGCCCTGGTCGTCGCCGAGACGCAGGAACAGGCCGATCACGCGGCGTCGCTTCTCGCGATCGACTACGCGCCCGCGACGCCCGCGACCCGCTTCGAGGATGCGAAGGCCGAGGCGCGGGTGCCCGACTCGCTCCTGATCGAGCGGAACCACGTGTCGGTCGGGAAGGCCGAGCGCGAACTGGCCCAGGCGGCGCATCGTGTCGACAACGTCTACCGGACTCCCTGGCAGAACCACAACGCGATCGAGCTTCACGCCCTGACGGTGATCTGGGAGGGCGAGGACACGCTGACCGTGCACGATGCGACGCAGATGATCGCGCCGAGTGCTGCCGTCCTCGCCAAGCTGTTCGGGCTCAGGAAGGATCGGGTCCGCGTGCTCTCGCCGTTCGTCGGCGGCGGGTTCGGCGGCAAGGGGCTGTGGGACCATCAGATCGTCGCGATCGCGGCCGCGCGCCTCCTCGGGCGGCCCCTGCGGCTGATGCTCAGCCGAGAGAGCGTCTACCGCATCATCGGCGGACGCTCTCCGACGGAGCAGCGCGTCGCCATCGGTGCCGATCGGGATGGGAGCTTCACGGCGCTGATCCACAGCGGCTACTCGGTGATGCCCCCCTACGCCGCCTGCCCGGAGGCCTTCACGCTCGGCTCGCGCGCGCTCTACCGGGCCGGGAGTTTCGAGATCGTCCAGCGCCATGTCGATCTCGACGTCGTCCCGAACACCTTCATGCGCGCACCGGGCGAGGCGATCGGCAGCTTCGCGCTGGAGAGCGCCATCGATGAACTCGCGCATCGGATGGGGATCGACCCCATCGACCTGCGGTTGCGCAACGAGCCGGAGCGGCATCCGATCTCGGGGGCGCCCTTCTCGCAGCACGCGCGACGTCGGACCTTCACCGAGGGTGCGACGCGCTTCGGCTGGGAGCGGCGGCAGCACGCACCCGGCGCGCGGCGCGAGGGCGAGTGGCTGATCGGCATGGGCTGCGCCACCGGGAGCTTCCCGTATGCCCGCATGCCGAGCGCCACCGCCCGCATCACGCTTCGCCGCGACGGCTCGGCCTTGGTCGCCTGCTCGGCGCAGGAGATGGGCATGGGCACGGCGACGGTTCAGACGCAGCACGCCGCGGACCGGCTCGGCTTGCCCGTCTCCGACGTGGTGTTCCAGCTCGGCGACTCCGCGCTGCCGGCTGCCCCGATGGCCGGCGGCTCGTCGCAGACGGTCTCGGTCGCGGGCGCGATCATCGCGGCGGCCGAAAAACTCACCGGCGAGCTGGTGCGCCTCGCCGGCAACGACAGCCCGGTCGCCGGCCTGCGGGCGAGTGAGGTCCGCCTCGTCGACGGAGGCGTCGGCGCGATCGAGGACACCGCGCGGCACGAGACCTATCGCTCGATCCTGACCCGGGCCAAGCGCGAGGAGATCACCGTCACGGCGACGGGAAGCCCGCCGCTGGAGATGCTCAAATACGCCATGCACAGCACGTCCGCGGTCTTCTGCGAGCTGCGCGTGAGCGAGGTCACCGGGGAGATCCGGGTCGATCGGCTGCTCGGCTCGTTCGATTGCGGCACCATCCTCAACCCGCAGACCGCCGCCAGCCAGTTCAAGGGCGGGATGATCATGGGCCTGGGCCTGGCGCTGACGGAGGAAACGCTGTTCGACGACCGCAGCGGCCGGATCATGAACCCGTCGCTGGCGGACTATCACATCCCCGTCCATCTCGACGTGCCGGAGATCGAGGTGATGTGGACTGGCATCCCCGATCCGCGCTCGCCCCTCGGTGCACGGGGCATCGGCGAGATCGGCATCACCGGCGTCGCGGCCGCCGTCGCCAACGCGATCTTCAACGCGACGGGACGGCGCGTTCGGGACCTGCCGATCACCCTCGACAAGCTCCTGTAGGCGCCCCGGTGCTCGGCCGAGCGTCGCCACGCCTCGTTCGAGCCCGCCGGTTCCGCGCGGTGCCCATCCCGATCGGTTGAAGGACGCCTCCGATCGCGGCCTGCGACGTCGCGCGAGGTCGCGGCGGCACTGCCTCCAGGCGGAGATCCCCCATCCTTGATCTTGTCCCCTGCGGCGCCGATCCGGGTGCGGCCGGACGACGGGCCGCGCGCCGGGACCGTCGACGCGCTCAATCCCCATCGCCGGACCCTGGCTCCCGGCCGTGAAGCGGATCGGCCGTTCGCGGACGGCGTCGTCAGAGCGTGACCGTCTTCAGCTCACGCCGCAGGAAGTCCAGCAACAGCCGGATCTTGGGCGGCACGAGTGCACTGGGCCGGTAGGCCGCGTAGATGGGGATCGCGTCTTCCGGCTCGAAGCGCTCCAGGATGGGACGGAGGCGCCCGGCGCGGATATCCTCGCCGACGCGCAGGTCGGTGACGCGGCCGATCCCGAGCCCCGCGATCACGGCTTCGTAATTGCCGTGGCCGCCGTTGACGACGTAGTTGCCGTGGACCTTGAGCTTGAGCGGGCGCCCGTCGACCACGAACGACCACTCGTTGCTCATCAACCCGAGGCGGCTCATCAGCACGCAGTTGTGGGTCAGGAGGTCCCGGGGGGTCGCGGGAGTGCCGTACCGCTCCAGGTAGGAGAGCGCCGCGCAGACGATCTGGCGGCTGGACGCCACCTTGACGATCACCGCGGCCGAATCCTTGGGCACGCCCCATCGCAGCGCCACGTCGTGATCCGAGAGGGTGGGGTCGGTCTCGTCGTCCGAGAGGTCGAGATGGACCCGGATCTGCGGGTGCTGCGCGAGAAAGCGCGGCAGGACGGGGATGAGGCGGTGGAGGCCGATCATGATCGGACTCGTCACCCGCAGCGTGCCGCGCGGCTCGCCGCCGAACTCGCCCACGACGAGCTCCGTCTCGGCGATCTCCGCCAGGATGCGGTTCGATCGCCGGTGGTAGGTCTCGCCGGCCTCGGTGAGCGAAAGGCGACGCGTGGTGCGATCCAGGAGCCGCACCCCGAGGCGGCGCTCCAGCCCGTCGACGCGCCGGCAGACCGCGGAACGCGTGACGCCGAGCTGCTTTGCGGCCGCGGCGAAGCTGCCGCTCTCGACCACCTGGGCGAAGACCTGCATGTCGCTGCCGCTGCTCACGCCGGCTCCATCGTTGCGTTCCTCTCAACAGTATGTGTCGCGCGCCGGCGGTTCCCGTCAATCTGCCGTTCCGCGTAGGCTTGCAGCCGGAAGGCCGCTCCGAGACGGCCGCCGCGGAGGGACGAGATCGTGAAGATCCCATCAGGCTCGCGCGCGTTCTTGGACGCGCCCCGGTGATCAAGCTCGTGACGTTCCAGAAGCGCGTCGCGGCCCTGACGCGCCCAGACTTCGAGGAGCGCTGGCGCACGATCCACGGTCCGATCGCGGCGCGCTTCCCGGGGCTGCGCGGCTACATGCTCGGCTTCTCCCTGGACGAAGGTGAGCCGCCCGCCGACGGGATCGCGCAGCTCTGGTTCGATAGCCGCGAAGCGTGCCAGGCCTCCTACGCGTCCGAGATCGGCCGCAACGGCTCCGCCGATGCCTCCGCGTGGCTCGCGCGGCGCGAGCATCTTCTGGCCTCCGAGCAGTGGCTGCGGCGTGCGGGTGCGATCGACGCCACCCCGTTCAAGCTGGTGCTCTGCCTCAAGCGACCGTCCGGGGATGCGCGCGACGCCTTCCTCGACGGCCTGCGCGATGCGGCCACGGCGGCCCTGTGCGAGCGCGCCGGCGCCGTCCAGGCCCGCCTCAGCCTCGACGAGGCCGGCCTGCTCCTGAATTCCAAGGTCGATGGCGACCTGTCCCTCGTCGCCGGCGAAGCGCCCTACGACGCCCTGGTCGAACTCTGGTTCGCCACGGAGGCGGCGGCGCGGGCCGGGCGCGCGGCGGCGGCCGGATGGAAGGACGAGGCGTTCGGCACCCGGCTCGGGCGGTTCGAGGACGCGCTTCTGAGCGAGCACGTGGTGGTGATGCCCCCGTCGCCCGCCTACGGAACGATGGAAGGACCGACACCATGAACAAGACCGCTCTCGTCATCGGAGCGACGGGCGTCTCGGGCCGGGCGCTGATGGATCATCTCGAACGCCAGAGCGACTGGACCGTGATCGGCGTGTCGCGCAAGCCCCCATACTTCCCGACGAAGGCGCGCTTCGTGCACGCCGACCTGATGGACCCCGAGAGCTGCCGCGACAACCTCGGCGGTCTTCGTGAGGTCACCCACGTCTTCTATTGCGCCTATCTCGACAACAAGGTGATCGCGGAAACGCGCGCCCCGAACGCGCGGATGTTCGCCAACGTCCTGCCGGTGATCGAAGCGGCGGCGGCGAACCTGCAGCACGTCTGCATCCTGCAGGGGACCAAATACTACGGGCAGTACCTCGGCCCCTTCAAGACGCCGGCCAAGGAGAGCGATCCCCGGATCGACGTTCCCCACTTCTACTACGACCAGCAGGACCTCGTCATGGAGGCGAGCGCCGGGAAGGCGTGGTCCTGGTCGGCGGCCCGCCCGCACGTGATCTGCGGCTTCGCCCTCGGCAATCCGCTCAACATCATCACGACCATCGCGACCTACGCGACCCTGGCGCGCGAGATGGGCGAGCCCTTCACGTTCCCGGGAAAGCCCGGCGCCTTCACCTCCGTCTACCAGGCGACCGATGCCGGCCTCCTCGCCCGCGCCATGGTCTGGATGGCGACGAATCCGGCCTGCGCCGAACAAGCCTTCAACATCACGAACGGCGACTTCTTCCGCTACCAGAACCTGTGGCCCGTCTTCGCCCGCCACTTCGGCGTCGAGCCGGGCGGCGTCGAGACCGTGGACATGACGAAGCGCATGGCCGACGCCGACGCGCTCTGGGACAGGATCGTCGCGCGGGAAGGCCTGCAGAAGCACCCGCTGTCCCAGCTCGTGAACTGGAACTTCGCGAACTACGCCTTCTCGAACGACTGGGACGTGATGTCCGACACGACGAAGTGCCGGCGCTACGGCTTCCTCGAATTCATCGACAGCGAGGAGATGTTCCTCGGTCACTTCCGCGACCTGCAGCGCAACCGGATCGTTCCCTGAGCGCCTGAGGAGTACGGCCATGCCCTACATGGTGGTTGCCGACGACAAGCCCGGCACGGCGGAGCTCCGGGCGCGCGTGCGCCCGGCCCACATCGCCTACCTCGAGTCGCACCTGGAGCGGCTGATCGGTGCCGGCGCCAAGCTCGCCGACGACGGCACGACCGCGATCGGCAGCCTCTACCTGATCGACACCGACGATCGGGCGGAGGCCGAGCGCTTCGTCGCCGAGGATCCGTTCATGGTCGAGGGGGTGTTCTCCGGCTTCGTCGCGACGCGGTGGCGCAAGGCGATCCTCGACGGCCGCAGCTTCATTCCGAGGGACTGACCATGACGTCCTCGGCCCGGCCGTCGCTCGATCCCGCCCTCGCGGCCGAGTTCGAGCGCAACGCCTTCAACCCCTGCGTCGGCACGGTCCTGCTCTCCGAGAGCGACCGGGCGCGGGTCTGGTACATCCGCCTCGAACCGGGGGAGCGCATCGGCTTCCACCGCCACGTGCTCGACTATTTCTGGACCGCGCTGACGGCGGGCCGGGCCCGCTCGCACGTCGATGGCGGGCCGGCCCGGGAGGCCCGGTACGTCGCGGGGCAGACCAGCCACATGCGCTTCGCGCCCGGAGAGTTCATGCTCCACGACCTCCAGAACGTCGGCGATACGCCGCTCACCTTCATCACCGTCGAGCACCTCGAGAGCGCGAACCCGCCGCTTCCGCTGCCGCCCGGCGTGACGCCGCGCGGTCTCGATGCCGGGACGGTCGCGCCGTGAGTGGGGTGGATCACACCCGCGCGACCGGCCCGTTCGCGCCCGACGCCTTCGCGGGCCGCGTCGTCCTCGTCACCGGAGCGGGACGGGGCATCGGCAAGCTGCTCGCCGAGAGACTCGCCGCCCTCGGCGCCCGCGTCGCGCTCTGCGACATCGTGGGTGACCGCGCGGAGGCGGCGGCGCGCGGCATCGCGCAGGCCGGCGGTGAGGCGCTGGCGCTGACGGTCGACGTCTCGGCGGAAGGCGACGTCGAGCGCGCCGCCGAGGCGGTTCTCGCGCGCTGGGGGCGGATCGACGTCCTCGTCAACGCCGCGGGCAGCTACGGCGCGGCCTACCGCGTCACCCACGAGACGCCGGTCGAGGAGTGGGATTCGGTCTTCGCCTCGAACGTCCGCGGCAGCTTCCTGTGCGCCAAGGCGGTGCTGCCGCACATGGTGGCGGCGGGCGGCGGCCGGATCATCAACTTCGCCTCCAATGCCGGCCGCTCGGTCAGTCCGCTCCTCGGCTGTTCCTACACGGCGGCGAAGACGGCCGTGATCGGGATGACCCGGCACCTGTCGCGCGAATATGCCCGCCACGGCATCCTGGTGAACACGATCGCACCGGGTCCGGTCGAGGGCGAGCGGGTCAGCGGCCTGCTCCGCGATGCCGAGGAGAGCGAGACCCTGAGCGGCCAGATCCCGATCGGCCGCCTCGCCGAGCCGGCCGACATCGTCGACGTGGTCCTGTTCATGGCGTCGGACGCATCCCGCTACATGACGGGCGCCATCCTCGACGTCTCGGGCGGGCTGATCCTCGCCTGACCCGCAAAGCGCCCGGAGAGGCGCTCCAGGGTGATCCAACGAACGGAGGGAACCATGACGTCCACACGCCGCAGCTTCGTCGCCTCGGGCCTCGCTGCCGCCTCCACCTTCGCCATCGTCCGCCCGGCCCAGGCCGCGACCTACCGCATGGCCACCAACCTCCCGGCGGGCCATCCGATGATCGCCCGCCTCGAGGAGGCGGCCCGCAACGTCAAGGCCGACACCAACGGCGAGTTCGACATCCGCATCTTCCCCAACAGCCAGCTCGGCGGCGACCTCGAGGTCCTGTCGCAGCTCCGCCAGGGCGCGATCCAGTTCTACCCGCTCGCCGGAGCTCAGCTGTCGAACCTCGCACCCGTGGCCTCGCTCAACGGCGTCGGCTTCGCGTTCAACACCCTCGCCGACGTCTGGAAGGCGATGGACGGCGACGTCGGTGCGCTGATCCGCCGAGCGCTGGCCGGCACGGGCCTGCACGTCTTCGACGAGATGTTCGACAACGGATTCCGCCAGATCACCACCGGCTCCAAGCCGATCGAGAAGCCGGGTGATCTCGCCGGCGTCCATATCCGGGTGCCGCCGAGCCCGCTCTCGACCTCCCTCTTCAAGGCATTCGGGGCCGCCCCGCAATCGATCAGCTTCGGGGAGGTCTACACCGCCCTCCAGACCAAGCTCGTCGACGGGCAGGAGAACCCGCTGCCCCTCGTCGACAGCGGCAAGTTCTACGAGGTTCAGAAGTTCGTGAGCCTGACCAACCACATGTGGGACGGCTTCTGGGTCCTGGCCAACGGCCCGTTCTGGAAGCGCCAGCCGGCCGCGACGCAGGCGGCCATCACCAAGCATTTCCGTGCCGCGGCCCTGGCCGAGCGGGAGGATGTCGTCACGCTCACGAACAGCCTCCGCACGAAGCTGGCCGGGGCCGGCATGACCTTCGTCGAGCCGAACCGGCAGGCCTTCCGCGACGTGCTCAACGGATCGAGCTTCTACAAGGATTGGAAGGAGAAGTTCGGTCCCGAGGCCTGGACCACGCTCGAACGATACACGGGCAAGCTCGGGTGAGCGGCGTGGCTGCGACCTCCTCCGGCGCCGTCGCCGAGCCCGGCGCCGCCCCGGTCAGCCACCCCCTCGACGTGGTCGAGGCGGTGCTCGGCCGGGTGGTGGACGTGGCCGCCGCCGCGCTCCTCCTCGCCGACATCCTGCTGCTCGGCTGGGCCGTGACGGCGCGCTACGCGCTGAACATCCCGGTGACCTGGGTCGAGGAGGCGGCCACCCTCGTCTTCCTCTGGTTCGGCATGCTGGGCGTGGCGAGCGCGCTGCGCCGCCGCATCCATCTCCGCCTGACGTTCGTCCTCTCCCGGATGGGGCCGGAGGCGCGGCAGCGGACGGAGCGGCTCGCCCACCTCGTGCTGCTCGTCTTCCTCCTCAAGCTCGTGGTGCCGACGATCGCGCTCATCGAGCTCAACCACATCGTCACCTCGCCCAATCTCGGCGTGCCGGGCTCGGTGCCGGCGGCCGCGACCCTCGTCAGCATCACCCTCATGGCGGTGTTTCTCCTGATCCGGATGTGGCGGGAGATGACGAAATCGGCCTTCGCCCTGTCCGTCGCGGGCGCCGCCCTCTGCGCGCTCGCCCTCGAACTCGCGCCGCCGTTCCTGGCCGACCTCGGCAACCTCAACCTGCTGCTCTTCTTCGGCCTCGGCGTGATGACGCTGATCGTGATCGGCGTGCCCATCGCCTTCGCGTTCGGTGCCGCGACCGTGTCCTACTTCGCGCTCACGAGCGATCTGCCGCTCACCGTCATCGTCGGACGCATCAACGAGGGGATGTCCCACTTCATCCTCCTGACCATCCCGCTGTTCATCTTCCTCGGCATCCAGATCCAGTACACCGGCATGGCGCGGGCGATGATCAACTTCGTCATGGCGCTGATCGGCCCGGCCCGCGGCGGGCTCAGCTACGTGATGCTCTGCGCCATGTACCTCGTCTCCGGCATCTCGGGCGCGAAGGCCGCCGACATGGCGGCGATCGGCCCGATCCTGGCGCCCGCCATGAAGGAGCGCGGCGTGCGCGACGGCGACACTGCGGCGCTCCTGGCGGTCTCGGCCGCGGCCGCCGAGACGATTCCGCCGAGCCTCGTCCTCATCATCATGGGCTCCGTGACGGGCATCTCCATCGCGTCGCTCTTCGTCGGCGGTCTCGTGCCGGCCGTCGTCTGCATGGCGGCGCTCGCAATCGCCGTCTACGCCCGCTCCCGCGGGGAGCGCCGCGGCACGGATCGGCGGGATCTCAGGGTCATCGGCCGCACCTTCGTCATCGCGATCCCCGCCCTCGCCTTGCCGCTGATCATCCGCGCGGCGGTCCTCGAAGGGGTGGCGACCGCCACGGAGGTGGCGGTGATCGGCGTGGCCTACGTGGCCGTCGTGGGCGCCATCACGATGCGCGGCGTCTCGCTCCGACGCCTGGGCGAGATCCTGGTCGAAACGACCGCGCTGACCGGCACGATCATGATCATCATCGCGCTCGCGGGCGCCATGTCCTGGGCGCTCACGCAATCGGGCTTCGCGGACACGCTCGTCGCGGCCATGCGCCAGCTGCCGGGCGGCAAGGTGACCTTTCTGGCGGTCTCGATCCTGGCCTTCGTGGTGTTCGGGAGCATCCTCGAGGGCATCCCGGCCATCGTCCTGTTCGGGCCGCTCCTCGTGCCGGTCGCGCAGTCTCTCGGCGTCCACCCGGTGCAATACGCGATGGTCGTCCTGCTCTCGATGGGGCTGGGCCTGTTTTCACCGCCCTTCGGCTATGGCTACTACACGGCCTGCGCCATCACCAAGACGTCGCCCGACGAGGCGATGTGGAACATGGTGCCCTATCTGGGGGCGCTCCTGGCCGCGATCGTCCTCGTGGCGGCCTTCCCCTGGCTCAGCATCGGGTTCCTCTGAAGCTTGGGGGCTCGACGCGCCCCGACGTAAGGCACGCTCCGAGACCGCTCCGTGAGCATCCTTGAGCGCTCGCCCGACGAGCCCCCGGCAAGGGGGCTCGATCGGTGCCGAGACCCTGGTCCCCGGTCTCAGCCGCGCGGTGCGACGAAGCGGAATGCCGGATGGCGGCAGCGTTCGTCGTCATCGCGCATCAGCCGTGCCCGTTCTCGGTCATGCGCCGCATGCGCTGCGACACCGTGAACCGGCCCGCCGGATGCAGGGTCGACGAGATCTCGAAGGTCTTGCCCTTCTCGTCGACGTAGTGGCGCACGATCCGCAACGCGGGCGTCTCGGCCTCGGCCTGCAACGCGGCGGCGCGCGCGGCCGGGAGGGCGACCGCGTCGACATCCTGCCGGATCTCGGCGCTGCGCCGGCCGTAGCGCTGCTCGATCAGCGTGGTGATCAGAAGGTCCGGTGAGGCGCGAACGACGTCGCCGAGGTCGGCGTAGATCGGGTCGATGTACACGTCGGTCCAGCCGATCGGCGCGCCGCCCGGCTTCCCGTCGAGGCGCAGGCTGGAGATCCGGAACCAGCGCGTTCCCTGCTGGCAGCCGAGTTCCGCCGCGAGCGCGGCGTCCGCCGTCACCTCGGCCGTGTCCTGAACCTCGCGGATATGGGCGGCGCCGAACTGGATCAGGTCCTCCAGGGAGGCGAGCGACTGGCGGTAGCCGCTGGTCGGCACCGCGGCCTCGACCCGCGTCCCCGCCTTCTTCCGGCGCGAGATCAGCCCCTGATCCTGCAACTGGCGGATCGCGGTGCGCACCGTGTGGCGGCTTGCCCCGTAATGCTCGCAGAGGTCCAGTTCGGTCGGCAGCAGCGACCCGACCGGGTAGCGGCCCGAGGCGATCCCGGCCGTCAGATCCCGCGCCACCTGCGCCCACAACGTCTCGCTCATCCGCTCCTCTCGCCCGTCTGCACGCCGCGGCGCGCCACCCCTCTTGACATCATGTCCGGACATAATCTACCTGGTTAATGTCCGTACATAATAGCACCGCTGGTCGGGCGGTCGGAGGAACCCATGAGCCGCGCGATCCCCGCACCTGCTACCACCGTCATCGACTCCCTCCTGTTCCGCGATGCCTTCGGCACCCCGGCCATGCGCGCGATCTTCTCCGACCACGCCTTGATCCGGCGCTTCATCGAGGTCGAGATCGCGCTGGCCAAGGCCGAGGCCGCCTGCGGTGTCATCCCGGCGGACGCGGCCGAGCAGATCGCCGCCCGGTGCGATTTCGAGACGCTGGACTTCGACCTCCTGCGCCACGAGACCGACACTGTCGGCTACCCGATCCTGCCGCTCGTCCACCAGCTGGTGAAGCAGTGTGGCGAGGCGGGGCGCTACGTCCACTGGGGTGCGACCACCCAGGACATCATGGACACGGCCAACGTGCTCCAGATCCGGGCCGGGCTCGATCTCGTCGCGGCCGACGTCGACGCGCTGCGCACGACCCTGGCCGACCTGTCGCGCCGCTACCGCGACACCCCGATGGCCGGCCGCACGCACCTCCAGCAGGCCCTCCCGGTCACCTTCGGCTACAAGACCGCGATCTGGCTCGCCGCCCTGGACCGCCACGCGGAGCGCCTTGCCCAGCTCCGTCCTCGGGTGCTCGTCGGCTCCTTCGCGGGGGCGGCGGGGACGCTGGCCTCGCTCGGCGAGCACGGTCTTCCCGTGCAGGAGGCCCTCTGCCGAGAACTCGGCCTCGGCCTGCCGGTCTCGACCTGGCACGTGGCGCGCGACGGCTTCGCCGAGGTGGTGAACCTGCTCGCCCTGATCACCGGTTCTCTCGGCAAGATCGCCCTCGACGTGATGATCATGGCCTCGACCGAGTTCGCCGAGGTCTACGAGCCCTTCGTCACCGGGCGGGGCGCCTCCTCGACCATGCCGCAGAAGCGCAATCCGATCTCGTCCGAACTGATGCTCGCCGCCGCGAAGGGCGTGCGCCAGCAGGCCGGGCTGATGCTCGACGCCATGGTGCAGGACTTCGAGCGGGCGACCGGCCCCTGGCACGCCGAGTGGCTGGCGATCCCCGAGAGCTTCGTGCTGACGGCGGGCGCCCTGCATCAGGCGAAGTTCGCGCTGGGCGGCCTGATCGTGGACGAGGCGCAGATGCGCCGGAACCTCGGCATCAGCCGGGGTCTGATCGTCGCCGAGGCCGCCATGATGGCGCTCGCGCCCCATACCGGGCGGGGCCGAGCGCACGACCTCGTCTACGCCGCCTGCCGGGTCGTGAACGAGCAGGGCGGCACGCTGGCCGAGGCGCTCGCGGCCATGCCCGAGATCACGGCGCATGTCGACCGGGCCGCGATCGACCGCCTGACCGACCCGGCGAACTACCTCGGCGCCGCCCCGCAGATGGTCGACCGCGTGCTCGCCGCGGTGCCGCGCCGCGGCTGACTCCCACCGCCACCCGCTGTCCGCACGCGCCGCGCCGCAGGCCACCGCCCTCGGCGCCACCAAGAGCGCGCGTTCCTCGCCCGCCCATCGGAGGAAACCATGACGACGACCGTCAGCACGCCCGCCGACCTGCACCCGCCGCCCGCATCCGGCGCCAAGCCGCGCAGGTCGATCTGGACCAACCTCGGCTTCCAGATCGTCGTGGCGATGGTGCTCGGGGCCGCGGTCGGCTTCCTGTTCCCGAGCTTCGCCGCCCAGCTCAAGATCCTGGGCGACATCTTCCTGCGCCTGATCAAGACGGCAGTCGCACCGCTGGTCTTCCTGTGCGTGGTGGTCGGCGTGACCTCGGCGGGCGACTTCAAGCGCATCGGCAAGGTCGGGCTGATCGCGATGCTCTACTTCGAGATCGTCTCGACGATCGCGCTCGCGGTCGGCCTCCTCGCCGCAAACCTGCTCGGCGTCGGCCAGGGCATGGCGGAGACCACGAAGGCGACGCTCGCCCAGGGCAAGGCGCCGACCGGCGCCGCCGCGCCCCACTCGACCCTCGACTTCATCCTCAACGTCTTCCCCGACAACTTCATCGGCGCCTTCGCCCGGGGCGAGCTGCTCCAGGTGCTCGTCATCGCGCTGATCTTCGGCGCCGCCCTGCTGCACCTCCCGCCCGAGAAGCGACAGCCGATCGAGCGGGGTCTCAACACCATCTCGGACGCGTTCTTCGAGTTCATCCACCTCATCATGTGGTGCGCGCCGATCGGCACCTTCGGGGCGGTGGCGTTCGCGGTCGGGTCCAGCGGCACGAGCGTGCTGCTCTCGCTGATCTACCTCGTGCTGAGCTTCTACGCCGTCGTCATCCTCTTCATCGTCGTGGTGCTCGGGGCGATCTCGGCCCTGTTCAAGGTCAACCTGTTTCGCCTCCTCGCCTTCATCAAGGAGGAGATCACCATCGTGCTCGGCACCGCCTCCTCGGAGAGCGTGCTGCCGCGCCTCCTCGAGAAGCTGCCGACCTATGGCTGCTCGCGGCAATCGGTCGGGCTCGTGCTGCCGACCGGCTACGCGTTCAACCTCGACGGCACCTCGATCTACATGTCGATGGGCGTGATCTTCCTCGCCAACGCCTACCACGTGCCGCTCGACCTCGGGCAGCAGCTCGGCATCCTGGCGATCATGTTGCTGACCTCGAAGGGCGCCGCGACGGTCTCGGGCGGGAGCTTCGTGGTCTTCGCCGCGACGGTGGCGGCGACGGGTGTGCTCCCCCTCGAAGGATTGCCGATCCTCTTCGGTGTCTACCGCTTCATGTCGATCGCCATCGCCACCACCAACGTGATCGGCAACAGCGTCGCGACGGTGATCACCGCGAAGCTCGCGGGCGAGTTCGACGAGGCCGTGGCCCGCGACGCCCTCGCCCGGATGCGGGCCGAGAAGGCGCTGGCGGCCTGACCGTCCGGCCATCATGGATGGGGTGACGCCACCGTCATCCCGGGTCGCACCCTTCGTCCGCGGGTCCGGGATCGGGGATCAGCGGTGCGCGGCGGGTGATGCACAGGAGGTTCACGCCCATGTCCGACGCCTCTCGTATCGAACACGACGCCTACGGCGAGGCGTCGATCCCGGCCGGGCGCTACTGGGGGGCTCAGACGGCGCGGGCCTTGGACATCTTCACGCTCGGTGCGGAGCGCTTCCCCGCCGGGCTGATCCACGCGTTCGGCCTCCAGAAGCTCGCGGCCGCGCGCGCGAACCGGCGCCTCGGCGTTCTGGCGCCCGACCTCTCCGAGGCGATCGAGAGGGCCGCGCGCGAGGTGGCGGAGGGCGTCTTCGACGACCACTTCCCGCTCACCGTCTGGCAGACCGGGTCCGGCACGCAGACGAACATGAACGCCAACGAGGTCATCGCCAACCGCGCCAACGAGCACCTCGGCAGCCCGCTCGGCGCGCGGTCGCCGGTTCACCCCAACGATCACGCCAATCGCTCGCAATCCTCGAACGACACCTTTCCGACCGTCATGCACCTCGCGACGGCGCTCGCCCTGCGGGATGACCTTCACCCGGCCCTCTCCCTCCTGGCCGACACGCTCGCCGAGAAGGCCGAGGCGTTCGCGGACGTGGTCAAGATCGGGCGCACGCACCTGATGGACGCGGTGCCGATGACGGTCGGGCAAGCCTTCGACGCCTTCGCCCGGCAGGCCGCGCTGGGGCGCGAGCGCCTGGAGGCGGTCACGCCGCGGCTCCTTCGCCTGCCTCAGGGAGGCACCGCGGTGGGAAGCGGGCTCAACGCGCCCGCCGGATTCGACGCGGTGTTCTGCGAAGAGATCTCGGCGCTGACCGGCCTCGCCTTCACGCCGAACCCGAGCAAGTTCGAAGGCATGGGCGGCCACGACGCCCTCGTCGAAGTCTCGGGCGCCCTCAGCGTCGTGGCGGTCTCGCTGACGAAGATCGCGAACGATCTGCGCTTCCTGGGGTCGGGCCCGCGCTGCGGCCTGGGCGAACTCGTCGTCCCGCACGACGGGCTGACGTCGTCGATCATGCCCGGCAAGCGCAACCCGACGATCGCCGAGGTCGTGCTGCAGATCGCGTTCCAGGTCATGGGCAATCACGCCACGGTGACGGCCGCGGGCGCCTCCGGGAATTTCGAACTGAACGTCGCCAAGCCGGTACTGATCTACAACCTGCTTCAGTCGATCCGGCTTCTGAGCGACGGGTGCCGCCTGTTCGCCGAGCGCTTCGTGTCAGGATTGGAGGTCGACCGCCAGCGCCTCGAGGGGAACGTGGCCGGTGCATTGCTGGTCGCCACGGTCCTCAATCCGGTTCTGGGTTACGATCGGGTCGCGCAGATCACGGAGACCGCGTTGCGAGAGGATGTGACGCCCAGGGAGGCTTGCCTCACGCTGGGTTTCCTCGACGCGGCCGAGTACGATCGTCTCGTCGATCCGGTCCGGATGGCGCGGCCGAACGGCTGAGGCCGTCTCGTCTTCGACGTCGATCACCAGATCGGTGGCCATGTCGTGGCTTCTCTCAAGCCCCATCGAAGGGCCGGAGCGTCTACCGAGCCAGGTTCCCGACCGGGACATCGATCCGCATCGTCAGACCCTCCGCCGCCCAGTCGTGATGGATCTCGCCATCGAGCTGCCCGACGGCGCTGCGCGCCACGAGCACGCTCCCGAACCCGCGCCGCCCCGGCGGTCCGGCCACCGCCGGGCCGCCGCGCTCCCGCCACAGCAGCGACAGCGACGCGCCCTCGCGGCGGCTGCCGATCTCGACCCGTCCGGCCGCGACCGAGAGCGCCCCGTACTTCACGGCGTTCGTCGCCAGCTCGTGCACGATCAGCGCCAGGGCCGTCGCCGCCTGCTCGCCCACCGCCGCGTCGTCGCCCGCGATCACCACCCGCTCACGGTCCTCCTCGGCGTAAGGCGTCAGCAACGTGCGCAGCAGGCCCTGGACCGTCTGGTTCGGAACGGCGGGCTGACGGTCGGGCCCGTGCGGGCGCACGTACTCGTGGGCCTGCGCCAGCGCCTGAAGGCGGGCGCGAAAGCTGTCGGCGTAGTCCCTCGCGGCCGGATGGCCGCGCGCCGTCAGGGCGGCCAGTCCCTGGACGACCGCGAAGATGTTCTTGATCCGGTGGGACAATTCACGGGTCAGAAGCTCGCGCGCCTCCTCGTTCGCCTTGCGCCACGTGACGTCGCGATGCGCCCCGATCAGCCGCAGGGCTCGACCGCTCGCGTCGCGCTCGATCTGGGCGGTGGCGGCGATCCAGCGAACCTCGCCGTCGCTGGGCCGGACGATCCGGTACTCGGCCCGGTAATCCGTCTCGCTGCCCCGGACGGTGTCGACGAAGTGGCGCTCCGTGGTCTCGCGGTCATCAGGGTGGATGCGGCGCACCCACTCCTCGTGGCTCTCCTGCGTGGCGTCCGAGGGCAGTCCATGGATGCGCAGGTACTGCGCCGATCGTCGGTTCCTGAACCCGGCCCCGAGCTCGACTTCGAGGCCGCCGACGCCCGCGATCTCCTGGACCCGCACGAGTTCGGTTTCGCGCCGCGCGAGGGTGCCCATCAGGCGTCGGTGCTCGAGGAGCGTCATCACCTGACGCGCGAGGGCCTGGAGCATCTCGCCCTGCGCGACGGTCAGACCCGGTGGACGCGGGGCATGATCGAGCACGCACAGCGACCCGATCGGCAGGCCCTCCGGGGTCACCAGCGTGGCTCCGGCGTAGAAGCGCAGGGGAGGCTCGCCCGCCACCAACCGATCGCCGCTGAAGTGCGGATCCCCGGCGGTATCAGGCACGACGAGCAGATCACCTCGAAGGAGTTCCTGCTTGAGGATCGGATCGTGGAGCGGCGCTTCGCGGATCCCCAAGCCGATCTCGGCCTTGAAGAACTGCCGCGTGGTCTCGATCAGCGTCACGGCGGCGATCGGCGTGCGGCAGATCTGGGCTGCGATCCTGCAGATGTCGTCGAAACTCTGCTCGGGCGGCGTGTCGAGCACCGCGTAGGCGCGAAGTGCCGCGAGCCGCTCCGTCTCCGAGCAGCGGCAAGCGCCCGGCTCATGGTGATCGAGGTCGGTGTCCATCCTTGGCCACCTCTAACGATCCGTGCGGCGAGATCGAACCTGCATACCTTAGCCGGAACGCCGTCGACAATGAAGGCTTGTCGAGGTGACGCCACGGGCGTTCTCCCGATCCAGGCCGTCACAGATGCCGGGCGGCGGGAGGGCGTAAGCTGCGAGCGATGCGGCCGCCGCGTCAGCCCTCCCGTCCGGCAGCGGGTGGCGGCGACCTCAAGCCGAATCGAGCGTGAGGCTGCCCGGTCTCGGCAGAGCAGGGGAGGGCGGTCAGGATCGGTCGAAAAACCGTCGGATCTGTTCCGTATGGAGCGGGAACGCCGTCTCGACCGGCTCGCGGATCACCACGACGTCGGAGATCTCGGCATCGTGCGTGAACGCGCCCGCGTGATCGACGGGCGGGCTCCGGCAGAACAGCAGGTTCTGGCGACGATCCGGAGTGGTCACCAGCGAGATCGCGCTGAGCGAAGCCGGATCGACGGTCACGCCGGTCTCCTCCCGCACTTCGGCCGCTCCGGCCTCCTGCCACGTCTGCCCGAGCATCTGGTAGCCGCCCGGAAGCGCCAGCTTGCCCTGACCCTAACCGGGGAGCGCGCGGCGGATCATCAGCAGCCCGCCGCCGATCGGCACGAGGATGACCACGACGGTCGGGGTGTTCCGGTAGACGGTCATGGCGCCTCACGAGGGATTGCTACGGCGAGAGAGCGTCGTGACAGCGGCCGATCAACTGGACCGCGCCGTGCTCGTGGCCTTGGATGAGTGAACCGCAGTGATGTCACCCATCACCGATCTTGGCGTGTGCGGCAGGGCTCGCAGGGGTAGAGGGCCAGCGACATCGTGGAGTCAGCCGTGCCGACCTCGACCACTCTTGCCGCCTTCGCGCTCCTCTCGCTCGGGATGGTCCTGACGCCCGGGCCGAACATGATCTACCTGATTTCACGCTCGATCTCCCAGGGACGGGCCGCAGGACTGATCTCGCTCATCGGCGTGGGGCTCGGCTTCGTCATCTACATGCTGATGGCCGTCTTCGGCATCACCGCGCTCCTGCTCGCCGTGCCCTTCGCCTACGATGCGCTGCGTCTTGCCGGGGCGGCGTACCTGCTCTGGCTGGCGTGGGGCGCCCTGAAGCCCGGTGGGCGTTCGCCGTTCCAAGTGAGGGATCTGCCGAAGGACAGCCCTCGCAAGCTGTTCCTGATGGGCCTGCTCACCAATCTCCTGAACCCGAAGGTGGCGCTTCTCTACCTCGCGCTGCTGCCGCAGTTCATCGATCCGGCACAGGGCAGCGTCCTGGTCCAGTCCGTCCTGCTCGGGTCCATGCAGATCGCGATCAGCCTGTCGGTCAACGCGCTCATCGCGCTCGCCGCAGGAACGTTGGCCGGCTTCCTCGGCACGCGGCCGACCTGGCTTCGCCTTCAGCGCTGGCTGATGGGCACCGTGCTGGCGGGCCTCGCGGTCAGGATGGTGAGCGAGGCACACCGATGAGGGCTGCGCCGGCCGTCCGGGTCCTGGGTCGCGATCGGGACAGCGACAGGATCGAGACGGATGACCACTCCATGCTTAAACGGTCGGCATGGAGCTTCATCCGGAAGGGCGGCGATGCAGTGGCGCTTGATGCGGCCGGAGGATCTCCCGGTCGTCCACCGGATCGGGAACGAGGTCCACCCGCCTCACCTTCACGAGGAGATGGAGCCGCTCCGATCCCGCTTCACGGTGGGCCGAGAGTTCTGCTTCGTCCTGACGGATGGAAGCCACGTTTCGGGATACCTCGTCGGCCATCTCTGGGACGACACCGTTCCGCCGCTCAATGGCGTCCTGAGGGCACCGGATCGGCCGAAAACAGCCTTCCTCCATGATCTGGCGGTGCTGCCCGCCGCGCGCGGAGCGGGTGCCGCGCGCGCAGGCGTGGAGCGGTTCCTGGCTCAGGCCCGCCGCTGCACCGAGCACGCCTCGCTGGTCGCCGTGAACGCGAGCATGCCCTTCTGGCACCGGCGCGGCTTCCGCGTGGCGGAGGCCGCGCCAGGGCTCACCCTGTACGGGGCGGATGCTGTGTTCATGACGTGGCAGCCGTAGAAGGCCGGCTCCCGCACGACCGGCATGCCGGCGATGCACTATGCCGGGAAGGCCTCGTCCAACTGCCGCAGCTCGTCCGTTCCNCGTAGAAGGCCGGCTCCCGCACGACCGGCATGCCGGCGATGCACTATGCCGGGAAGGCCTCGTCCAACTGCCGCAGCTCGTCCGTTCCGAGCGTCAGGGTCAACGCCGCCGCATTCTCGCGCACATGGGACACCGAGCCGGATTCGGGAATCGCGATCACGCTCCCGGAGCGCACCGCCCATGCCAGTGCCAGAGCTGCCGGGCTTCGACCCTGCGAGGACGCGATGCGCTGCACGGTCGGGTTCCGCAACACACTCGCGCCTTCACCGCCGAGCGGGGAATAGGCCATGACGGCCACGCGATGTTGCACACACCAGGGCAGGACGGCGCGCTCGACCTTCCGATCGGCCAAGCTGTAGGGCACCTGATTGGTCGCGCAGTGCTCGCCCCCGGGGATGCGCCAGAGCCGCTCCATGTCGGCGACGCCGAAGTTCGACACGCCCCAGCGCCGGATCCGACCGCCCGCCCGCAATTGCTCGAAGGTCTCGACGACCTCTGCCAGATCCTTCACGCGGTCAGGCCAATGCAGCAGGTACAGATCGAGATGATCGGTGCCGAGACGGGCGAGGCTCGCGGAGCAGGATTCCTGGATGCCCGCCCGGGTCGCGTGCGAGGGCCACACCTTCGAGACGAGGAAGACCTGATCACGACGGTCCTTGATCACGCGCCCGATCAGCTGCTCCGCCTTGCCGCCGCCGTAGACCTCGGCCGTATCGATGAGCGTCATGCCGAGCGAGAGGCCGGTGCTCATCGCCTGCTCCTCCTCCTCGGCCGGGCGCCGCCCCTGGCCCAGACGCGCCGATCCTTGCCCGACGGCCGGCACGACCGCGCCATCGCTCAGAGAAACGGTCTGCCCGACCGCGCTCGTGGCCCTGTTCGGCAGACCGAGGGCCGAGATCAGGCCGACGCCGCATACGGCAAAGCGACGGCGCGTGATCGCGTGCATGACATTCTCCGACGTCGATGGCGGATCGGAGCAATGTACACGGCTTGGGACACCGCAGGTACGGCGAACGGGCGTGATCGCCGGATCAGCGAGCCCGGCGCCCTCCGTGAGCACGGAGCATTGGCCCGACCGCTGCCGCGTCGGACCGCACCGTCACCGGAGGAGAGCGGTGACGGTGCGGCACCGAGGGTTCAGGCGTTGGAGCGATAATCGCCCGTCGCGGCGAGGCCAGCGGTGCTCACGCCGCCGGCATCGTTGACGCCGAAGCGCCGGAAGCCGCGGCCGAAGC
>NZ_JBKIBX010000066.1:0-23452 GCF_046557895.1 Methylobacterium oryzisoli
CCGCCGGTCACGTCCTGGCCGGCGGCGCGGGCAACGACGTCTATCTGGTCGGCAACCAGGACGTCAGGATCTCCGAGGTGGCGGGCGAAGGCGACGACGAGGTCCGCACCGCGCTGACCAGCTATTCGCTCCTCGGCAATCCCGCTGTGGAGCGCCTGACCTACACCGGTGCCGACGCTGCCAGACTGGACGGAAACGATGACGACAACGTCATCACGGGCGGAGGGGGAAACGATCTGCTGAATGGAAATGCCGGTGATGACAGGCTCGAGGGCGGCGCAGGGAACGACACTCTGATCGGCGGGACCGGAGCCGACCAGTTCTTCGGCGGAGACGGCCTCGACACCGTCAGCTACGCCGACAGGACGGCGGGCATGACGCTTTATCTACAGGGTATGCAGGCTTTCGGAGGCGAAGGCGACACCTTCGATGGCATTGAAACTGTCCTCGGCACCAACTACGGCGACGCGTTCATCAGCGGAAGTCATGCTGATACGATAGACGGAAGCGGTGGCGTTGACATGGCTAGCTACGCTTTGTCGAGCTCGGCGATCAACATAAATTTGCAATCGAGAATGAATATGGCGGATGCTGCTGGAGACGAATTTAAAAATATTGAAGTCATTCAAGGGACAAGCTTCAACGATACCTTTACAGGTGGCAGCAGCAACGAGATCTTCATCGGAGGCGGCGGCGCCGACCAGTTCGATGGCGGGACCGGGTTCGACAGTGTCTGGTATACCACAAGCACGACCGGGGTCACAGTCGACCTCGCAACCGGTGTGGCCGGCGGAGCCGATGCGGCTGGCGATACCTTCACCGCGATCGATCGCCTGATCGGTTCGAATCAGGGCGACACCTTGACCGCACCCGCTCAAGGGATGTGGCTCGAAGGCGGCGGAGGAAACGACACGATCGTCGGCGGCGCGGGCGCGGACAACATCTTCGGTGGTCTCGCGCCATCGACCGATCTGGGCGCGGCCGGCACCGTTCCGACAGGCCCACAGGCCGATGCGATCCACGGAGGTGGGGGGAACGATTACCTCTACGGTGCCTCGGACGATGCAGGGTCGCAGATATTCGGCGATGATGGAGATGACACGATCCATGTACAGTCTGCCACCGCTCATGGGGGCTCCGGCAAGGATGTCTTGGTAGGCAGGTCTGGCGGATATACTCTATATGGCGACGGAGGCAGAGACGAGATCAATCTGAACTGGGATGGCGACGCTGATGGAGGAGATGATGGAGATACTTATTATGTGCGCTCACTCGTCGGTGGGCGCATCAACGATACTGGCGCGGCAGGTACGGATATTGTCGTAATGGCAAATGCGACAAATAAATCCTATATATCATTTTCCCGAAAAGGCGATAATTTGGAAGTTGTAGCCGTATCAGATCCGAGTCATGGAATCATAGGCAGCACTTCGGTTGAAATTGTCAATTGGTATGCAGGAAATCGATCAATTGAAGGCGTTGTAGCCGCAGATGGAAGCATTGCGCAATTTCCGACATAATTTGTACGGCGTGATCGGAATATGAAACCGATATTGAAAATATCAAATACGAGAATGATATCAGATTCCCTTGATCCTTTCTGGATGTGGGATGGTTTCGGCTCATGCGTGCGGAGCCTGCGGCACCGTCACGCGGGCTCGCCGATACTGGTTCTACTTCGATGAAGCAGGCAAAGCATCAAGGCGTTTGGCTTTTAACAGAAAATCCACCGTTCCTCCGTAGGGTCAGGAAGCAAAGGAGGTGACCATCATGTTCGATCTGGTAGCACAAACGGCCCCGTTACAGCGAAGCAATCGCGCCAACTGGGTAACGCCTGGCCAACCTGTGTCGACTGACGAGCCCCGCCAGAGCCTCGAACAGGCAATCCACGCGGCGTTCGAGGAGGCACTTCAGCGCCAACGCGAAAGGGCTGGCAGGGACGCGGAGCATGCTGCATTGATGGCAGCTTTTGCCGACCGATCGAGAAACATCTTCTATGTAACCAATATCCAAGCATTAGATTATGAGCAAACGAAGAGCCATATCGAATTATCCAAATATTATATTGAAAAGAGCGAGACTGATAAATTTGATTTCAGGGGAGCGGACGGAGACGTAGAGGTGAATGACATCAAGGATTATTTGAGACGTTTGCTGATAAGAGAGAAAGAATTCACAAACGACGGAACGTACACGCCAACGATCCTGACCAAACAGAAATCCGCAATTTCCGTTGCGGTAACGCTGCTTCAGAAGGACGGGCCGGCTTCCTCGCTGCCGGCCACGTCCTGATCGGCACCCATCGCGTACGGCCCCAGGGGGGCTCAGCGGTCGGTCGCCGCCTTCCGCTTCGGGCGTTCGCCTCCGCTTACGTCCAGGTTGCCATCATCGCCGGCTCGGTCGCTGTCAGCACTTCCGTAACCCTAACCGGGCGATCCTCCAGCCTCGTTCGTTCGTGAGGCCGGCGATGGTGCTGCGTCAGGTTGCCTTCCCGTCCGGCCCGCGCGGGCCGGTGCTCTCCTCGGCCGTAGCGCTGTGGCTGGTCGCTGCCGCGGCAGCCTCCGCCGAGACGGCGCCGGTGCCGCCTGCCCCGGTTCCGGCCGCCGCCGCTCCCGCGGAAGCACCGCGCCCACCTGAGCCCACCAAGCCCGACGCCGCCAAGACCGATCCGGCCAAGACCGACCAAGCCAAAGCGGAACCTGGCAAGTCCGAGTTGGGCAAGTCCGAGTTGGGCAAGTCCGAACCGGGCAGGTCCGCACCCGCCCAACCAGCCCTCGCCCTTCCGGCCCAGGATGCGGCGGAGCCCGCCGAGCCGCCCGCAGCCAAGCGCGTCTCGCGCGAGTTGCCGCCGGTGGTGCTGGCGCGGATCTCCCAGGACCCCACCCCGACGCTCGCGCCCTCGACCTTCCTCGACACGCTGCGCATGGCCGACCGCTACCAGGCGATCGTCCAGGCGGGGGGCTGGCCGAGCGTGCCGGCGGGCCTCTCGCTCAAGGCCGGGGACCGGCATGCCGCGGTGCCGATCCTGCGCCGCCACCTGACCCTGACCGAGGATCTCGGCCCCGACGCTCCGGCCACCGACCAGATGGACGAGGGGCTGGTCGCGGCCCTCAAGCGCTACCAAGTGCGGCATGGCCTGCCCGATACCGGGCTCCTCGGCCCCATGACCGTGAAGGCCCTCAACGTGCCGGCTGCGACGCGCCAGCGCCAGCTCGCGGCCTCGGCGGCGCGGCTGATGGGCTCGCGCTTCGCCTTCGGGGAGCGCTACGTGGTGGCCAACATCCCCTCCGCCACCGTGGAGGCGGTGGAGCGCGGCGCGGTGGCGCGCCGCTACGTCGCCGTGGTGGGCAAGCCCGACCGCGCCTCGCCCGCCGTCGAGACGAGGATCACCAACGTCAACTTCAACCCGACCTGGACCGTGCCGGTGTCCCTGATCAAGAAGGACATCATCCCGCACATGCGCAAGGATCCGGGCTACCTCGCCAAGATGCACATCCGCATGCTCGACGGGCAGGGCAACGAGGTGCAGCCGACCGCGATCGACTGGTCGACCGAGAAGGCGGTGAACTACACGCTGCGCCAGGACCCGGGCTTCGACAACTCGCTCGGACAGGTCCGCATCGACATGCCGAACCGCCACGCGGTCTACATGCACGACACCCCCTCCAAGGGCCTGTTTTCGCGCACCGCCCGGTTCCACTCCTCCGGCTGCGTCCGGGTCGCGGAAGTGAAGGGGCTGGTCGCGTGGCTGCTGGAGGGCACGCCCGGCCCCGGCGGTCCCGGCACGGTCTGGGGGCCGATCGAGATCGAGACCGGCATCGCCACGGGCGAGCGGCGCGACATCAAGCTCGCGAAGCCGGTGCCGGTCACCTTCGTCTATCTGACGGGCTACGCCACGCCGGACGGGCGCGCGCACTTTCGCGATGACGTCTACGGGCTCGACACGGAGGCGCCCGCGAAGGCCGCGCCCGACGTGCCGACCACCGCCTCGATCGGCCCGCGGGCGCCCGTCCCGGCGGCGAAGCCCGCACCGGCAACGCCGGCCCGGGTGACCAGGGACGGCAAGCCGGCGGACGCCAAGCCGGCGGACGTCAGATCGCCCAGCGCCAAGCCGCCGGTCGCGGAGGCGAAGTCCGCGCCGCTCCCGACTGCCCCGAAACCGGACCGGACGCTGCGGCCGGAGGCTTCTCCCCGGACCTGATGCCGCAAGGCAAATTCCGTCCTGACCGGGACGGGAACAATCCGGCCTCGCTCGAATTGGCGAGCGAACGGCGCGCCGTGCGAGGCGCCCGACGATCCGGAGATTCTTCATGGCCCGTTCCACCAAGGCCGCCCCGGCGGTCCGGACTTCGCGGGGTCGCGCCGCCGAGCCGAAGTCTGCGCAGCCCAAGACCGCCGCTGCGGATGCGCGCGTGCGCGTGACCGCCGAGCGCCTGAACACGCCCTCCGACCTGTCGCCCGAGGCGTCCAAGGAGATCGCCGAGGGGCTGACGGTGCTCCTCTCGGACTTCCTGGCCCTCTATCTCAAGACCAAGAACTTCCACTGGCACATCAGCGGCCCGCATTTTCGCGATTACCACCTGCTGCTCGACGAGCAGGCGGCCCAGATCCTGGCGGTCACCGATGACGTGGCGGAGCGCGCCCGCAAGATCGGCGGCACCACTCTGCGCTCGCTGGGCCAGGCATCCCAGAAGGCCCGCATCGTCGACAACAACGCCGACTACGTCGACCCGCTCGACATGCTCGCCGAGCTGCGCGACGACAACAAGGTCACCACGTCGCGCATGCGCGAGCTGCACGAGCTCTGCGACGAGCACAACGACGTCGCCACCGCGAGCATGCTGGAGGAGTGGATCGACCAGGCCGAGGAGCGCACGTGGTTCCTCTACGAGGCGAGCCGCCGGGGCGACAACACCGGGCACTGACCCGGCTCTCCCCGCTGCATCGAATGCCGCGCGAGACCTGCGCCCCGCCCGGGCGCAGGTCTTTCGCCGTTCGGGTCCTCGGCGATCCCGTCCCGCCGCCCGATACGCCGGAGCCGGGAACTGTCGCGCGGCGTCAGCACCGGAGATCGGTCAGTCCTTCAGCGTGGACAGCACGTGAGCGACGATCGCGTTGGCATGGCCGTGACCCATCGCATGCCGATCTTTCAGCATGGCCACCAATTCCATGTGCTTCGCCGGAAGCTGATCGCGAACGATCCGCTCCCACTCCCTAATGGGGCGTCCGTACTTCTTCTCGATCGACGGGAAATACGACGCAGGTCCCTTGGTGAGTTCGGCAGCCACGCGGACATCTCGTATCTGGGTTCGACCGCGAGCAGCTTCGCCGCAAACCGGGGAGGTCGCAACTCCCGACAACGTGCCGAGGCCGGAGGATCGCCGACGGTCGCAACGGGTCGGACGCAAATCCTCGCGGCCGGCACCGGGCTCCGGGTCTGGACCGCTAGGTCTTTGAAGATGCCGCGCTTTCCCGGCGATCGACCGGTATCCACGTCACCGCAAAATGCTTTATGAACTGCGGCCCTTTCCCCGGACCGGGGACAGGGGGTGCCGGCGCCCCGCCGGACGCCGCGCGAGACGACCGCCCTGATGACCACCCGCCTGCCCGTCACGCTCCCCGATATCGGCGACTTCTCGGAGGTCCCGGTCGTCGAGATCCTGATCAAGCCCGGCGACCGCATCGCGGTGGACGATCGGCTCGTCACCCTCGAATCCGACAAGGCGACGATGGAGGTGCCCTCGCCGGTGGCGGGCGTGGTGGCGGAGATCCTGATCGCGGTTGGCGACCGGGTGTCGGCCGGCATGCCGCTGCTCACCGTCGACACCTCGGGCGAGACCGCCGCCCCGCCGACTCCTGCGCCCCAGGCCCCGGCCGACTTGCCGGTTCCGCCCGCACAGGCCCCGGCTGCGACTGCGCCGCTCGCGGCTCCGGCCGCGGACGGGGTCCATGCCAGCCCCTCGGTGCGGGCCTACGCGCGGGAACTCGGTCTTTCGCTCAGCGCGGTGGCCCCGAGCGGCCCGGCCGGGCGGATCCTGAAGGAGGACGTGCAGGGCTACGTCCGCGGGGCGTTGAGCGCGCCCGCCCCGGCGCCCGCGCCGGCCAGCGGGATCGGCGCCGGGCTGCCCGCCTGGCCGCAGGTCGATCCCGCGAAGTTCGGGCCGGTGCGGCGCGAGCCGCTGTCGCGCCTGCAGCAGCTCTCGGGCCCGAATCTCGCCCGCAACTGGCTCACCATCCCGCACGTCACCAATTTCGACCACGCTGACGTCACCGAGACCGAGGCCTTTCGGCGCGAGCTGAACGGCGCCTCCTCCGCCGTGAGGGTGACGATGACGGCCTTCCTGATGAAGGCGGCGGCCGCAGCGCTGCGAACCTATCCCCGCTTCAACGCCGTCCTCGACGGGCCCGACCTGATCCTCAAGGACTACGTCCACGTGGGCTTCGCCGCCGACACCCCGCGCGGCCTCGTGGTGCCGGTGGTGCGGGACTGCGACCGCAAGGGCGTGCTGGCCATCGCGCAGGAGATGGCCGAACTGGCCGCGCTCGCCCGTGCCGGCACCCTGCCGGGCAGCGCCATGCAGGGCGGCTGTTTTTCGGTCTCGTCGCTCGGCGGCGTCGGCGGGGACGGCTTCACGCCGATCATCAACGCGCCCGAGGTGGCGATCCTGGGCGCCGCGCCCGCGCGCATCCAGCCGGTCTGGGACGGCACGCTGTTTCAGCCGCGGCTGATCCTGCCCCTGAGCCTGTCGTGGGACCACCGGGTGGTGGACGGCGTGGCGGCGGCGCGATTCCTCGCCCACGTGGCGGGCGTGCTGACGGACATCCGGCGCGCGGCGCACTGAGAGGGCGAGGGTGAACTACCGGCACGCCTTCCACGCCGGCAATCACGCCGACGTCCTCAAGCACCTCGTGCTCACCCGCGTGCTCGCCTACCTGCAGCGGAAGGCGGCGCCGTTCCGGGCCATCGACACGCATGCGGGCATCGGCTTCTACGACCTGACGGCCGAGGAGGCGGCGCGCACGGGCGAGTGGCACGACGGCTGGGGCCGGCTCGCCGCGCCGTTCGACGCCGCCGTCGAAGCGCTGCTCGCTCCCTACCGGGAGGCCGTCGCCGCCGTGCAGGCCCGGCACGGCCCCGAGACCTATCCGGGCTCGCCCGCGCTGATCCGCGAGTTCCTGCGGCCCGGCGACCAGGGCGTGTTCGTGGAGCTGCACCCGGCGGACGGGGTGCTCCTGCGCGAGCGCTTCAACCGCGATCCGCGCACCAAGGTGATGGCGCTGGACGGCTGGACGGCGCTGCCGGCCCTGATCCCCCCGAAGGAGCGGCGCGGCCTCGTGCTGATCGACCCGCCCTACGAGGTGCCGGGCGAGATCGACCGGCTCGGCCGCGACCTCGCCCGCGCGGTGGCCAAGTGGCCGACCGGCCTCTACCTCGCATGGTATCCGATCAAGGACATCGGCGCGGTCGACCGCATGGCCGCGCGCTTGAGCGCCGCCCTCGACCGGCCGGCCCTGCGTCTCGACCTCCTCATCGACCGGCCGGACGACCCGGCGCGCCTCTCGGGCAGCGGGCTCATCGCGGTGAACCCGCCCTTCACCCTCGCCGAGGAGATGGACCTCGCGATGCCGGCCCTGGCGGAGCGGCTCGCGCGCGGGGGCTACGGGGCCTTCCGCTGCGAGACGATCGGGCGGGCCGCCTGAGCCGTCGAGCGGCGGCGGATCCGGTTCCGGCCGGAGCGCCTCACTCGTCGTCGCCGAAGAGATCGCGCCCGGGCTCCTTGCAGCGATAGCCGATGAAGCAATCCGGGTTGTCGCGCGTCGGCACGAAGGCGCGCGAGGTGATCTCGGTCGGCTCGCAGAAGCTGCGGTCGCGCACGAAGCGGTCGAAGGTCTGCCCGCCCGTGCCGAGCACCAGGGCGCCGCGGGCCGAGACGATGCCGGCGGCTTGGCTGCACAGCATCGTCACGGTCGACGGGCGCTGCGCGGCGGCCGGCGTCGCAAGTCCGGCGAGGATCAAGGCCGCCGCGCCGCGCCGCGCGATCATCACAGGAGAATGGGCCACCTTCAGCACCTCCGGCGTCGAGGCACGGACAACACCGCTATACTGCCGGGGTTCGCATCGGGATTACAGAGATCATGCGAAAATGCCGCGGGCCCGAGGATCGACCGCTCCCGGATGCCCGGTTCTGCGACCCGGGACGCGCCCGCGCCGTCCCGGGCCGGGGATTGCGCCGCCGGCCCGGTTCCGGGACAACGGTGATCCCCCCGGCGGCCCCAGCGAACGCGGCCCGCGAGAACCGTCAGACCTGAGCGATGTGCGAACTGCTCGGCATGAGCGCGAACGTGCCCACCGATATCCGCTTCAGCTTCGCGGGCCTCGCGCGCCGCGGCGGTGAGACCGGCCCGCACGGGGACGGCTGGGGCATCGCCTTCTACGAGGGGCGGGGCTGCCGCAGCTTCCACGACCCGGAGGCGAGCGCCCGCTCGGAGATCGCCCGGCTGATCCGCCAGTACCCGATCAAGAGCCGCATCGTGGTGGCGCATGTGCGCCGCGCCAACCGGGGCCGGGTGGCACTGGAGAACACCCACCCGTTCAGCCGCGAATTGTGGGGCCGCACCTTCACCTTCGCGCATAACGGCCAGCTCAAGGGGGTGAAGCGGCTCTCCCTCGGGCGCTTCCGGCCGGTGGGCACCACCGACAGCGAGCACGCCTTCTGCTGGATGCTCGGGCGGCTCGAAGCCCGCTGGAAGACGCTGCCGCGCCCGACCCTCCTCGATGGCGCGGTGCGGACGCTCGCCGCGGAGCTGCACGCGCTCGGCGTGTTCAACATGCTGCTCACCGACAGCCGCACCCTCTACGCCCATTGCGGCAAGCGCCTGTGCTACCTCACCCGGAGGGCGCCCTTCGGCACCGCCACGCTGATCGACGAGGATTGGTGCGTGAACTTTTCCGAGGAGACGACGCCGCACGACATCGTGACGGTCGTCGCCACCCAGCCCCTCACCCGGGACGAGCGCTGGATCGACTTGGTGCCCGGCACGGTCCTGGCATTCCGCCTCGGGGTTCCGGACGGCGACGAGGCGGGCGCGGCCGTCGGGGGCTGAGATCTCCCGCAAGGGGATGGGCTTTCCGGAGCGCGGTTCGCGACCCACATCCGAAGAGGCGCCGGGAGGCACGATGCGCGAGACGAGAGCAGACCGGGCAGGACACGGCGTCCGTGCCCCAGGCAGTCGGATGCGGCAGCCATGACGACGCATGACACCGGGCCCGAGAGGCCGCAGGACCTGCGGCCCGGCCTCTCCGCCACGATCCGCAGCCATCTCGGTGACCAGCTGCGCGTCGCCTACGAGGCGCTCGGCGACGCCGATCCCAGCGGACGCTTCGCCGAGCTGATCGCCCGCCTCGAAGCGGCGCTCGCCGTCCAGGGCGAGGTGGTGCGGCCGGAGTTCCGCGACGGCCTGCTCCAGGCGGTGCCCTCGCTGCGCGCCTTCGCGCTCTCGCTCACCAGCAACACGGCGCGCGCCGACGACCTCGTGCAGGACACCCTGCTGAAGGGCTGGCAGCACCGGGCGCGGTTCCAGCCGGGCACCAACCTGAACGCGTGGCTGTTCACCATCCTGCGCAACATCTTCTACTCCGATCACCGCAAGCGGGTGCGCGAGGTGGAGGATCAGGACGGCTCCTACGCGGCCCGCCTCGCCACGGCTCCGCACCAGGGCGACCGGCTCGACGTCGAGGACCTGCAGAGCGCGCTCGCCAAGCTGCCGCCCGATCAGCGCGAGGCGCTGGTCCTGGTCGGGGCCGAGGGCGTCTCCTACGAGGAGGCGGCCACGATCATGGGCTGCAAGGTCGGCACCGTGAAGAGCCGGGTCAGCCGCGCCCGCAACCGCCTTGCCGAACTGCTCGGCTACGACGAGGAGGACCTCGGCACCGACCGGCTGATCCAGTCGGCGATGCCGAAGGACGCCTGATGGTCACGCCGTCCCGTCATCGCCGCCGACGGCTCAGGTCTGCATCGTAATTAGGCACAGACCCACTGAACCGTTTTGCCGGTCGCGGAGTTACACCCGCCGAATGCCGCTTCGCTCGACCGAGGCGGACTGGACCGGAACGGAGATTCAGGATGATGAAGACCAAGACGCTGATCGCTGCCGCGGCTCTCGCCCTCACGCTGCCGGTGGCCGCGCAGGCCCAGGGCCTCGTGCGCGGCGCCGAGCGCGGCGCCCAGGAAGGGGCGGACGCGGCCGGCCCGATCGGCGGCATCGTCGGTGGCGCGGTCGGCGCGGCCACGGGTGCGGTCGGCGGTCTGCTCGGCGTGGACGACCGTCCGCGCTTCCGTGAGTACGCCACCAGCCGCCGCGTGCGCTCCTACGACTACAACGGCGACATCGCGGTCGGCACCGTGCTGCCCTCCTCGGGCGTGACCTACTACGAGGTGCCTGCCGAGTACGGCGTGCGCGGTCGCCGCTACACGGTCGTGAACGACCGCGTCGTGCTGGTCGACCCGGGCAGCCGCCGCATCGTTCAGGTGATCGAGTAAGCTCAAGGCCGGCGCCGCCTCGGGCGGCGCCTCCCTTCGACACCCGGTTCGCCACCCGGCGAGCCGGGTTTTCTTTTTCTTCCCGCACGAACAGGTCGACGCTCGTCGCAAGCTGCCCCAGGACCGGACGACGCAACGATCGTCGGGATCAATCGTTGATCAGGACACTTTTCGCGCGAGGACAGCGGAAAGCCTCACCTGATCGTTGCGGCGCGCAAGGCCCACACGATCGAGGTCATGACGCCATCCGATTGTCCGACCGAGCATCAGGGATCGATCATGGAGACCGACGACGCGAGCAACGCCCGCACGGCTCCGCTGCCGGAGCGGGTGCGCGACCACCTCGCCCAGCAGCTGCGGGCCACCTACAACGCGCAGGCCGGGAAGCCGGACTATCTCGGCGATCCCGCCCTGCCGTCGGCGTTCGACCCGCAGTTGCGCCGGCTGGAGCGGCGCCTCAAGGCGCAGGAAGCAGGAGCCGACGCCGTTGAGGCGGCTTTGCGCGACCTCACCGGCGGAAACGACGCGCGCTGAGCGGCGCTTGCCGTCCCGGCGACGCCCGGGCGGACCATGACGCCATGGGCCGCCTTTGCGCCACGCTGTCCCCAAGGTAACCTGTGCCGGTTTCGAGACCGGGAGGCCGTGATGGCCGGTTGGGACGCGGCCCAGTATCTCAAATTCGCCGAGGAGCGCACGCGCCCGGCCGCCGACCTGCTGGCACGAATCCCCCTGTCGGCACCCGGCCGCGTGATCGATCTCGGCTGCGGGCCGGGCAACAGCACCGAACTGCTCGCCGCCCGCTTTCCCGAGGCCCACCTCACGGGTGTCGATTCCTCGCCCGACATGCTGGCCGAGGCCCGCCGCCGCCTGCCCGGACATCCCTTCGTTCAGGCCGACGTGGCGCAGTTCGCGCCCGAGGCGGCGGCGGACCTGCTCTTCGCCAACGCGGTGCTGCAGTGGCTCCCCGATCACGCCACGCTGCTGCCGCGGCTTGCCCGGCATCTCGCGCCGGGCGGCTGCCTCGCGGTGCAGATGCCCGACAACCTCGACGAGCCCTCGCACCGGCTGATGCGCGCGGTGGCGGCGGAGGCGCCCTTCGCCGAGGCCCTCGCGGCGGCGGCCGCCTCGCGGACACGGCTCGGCAGCTTTCACGACTACGACGCGTGGCTCACCGCGGCGGGCTGCACGGTCGAGATCTGGCGCACCACCTACGTGCATCCGCTCGCGGGCCATCGCGGCATCGTCGAGTGGGTGAAGGGCACGGGGCTGCGCCCCTTCCTGGCTCCCCTCGACCCGGACGCCCAGGCGGCCTTCCTGGCCCGCTACGAGGAGGCGCTGGCGGAGGCCTACCCGCCGCAGCCCGACGGGCGGGTGCTCCTGCCCTTCCCGCGCCTGTTCGTGGTGGCGCGGCGGGTGCGCTGAGGGCGGCTCACTCCACGGCCCGCAGGCTCGGCTTCGTGCCGCCCGGCCCGGCCGCGTCGAGCGCCCGGCGAACGGTCGAGCGCGCCGCGTCGATGGCGATGCCGGCGGCCGTCAGGGTGCGGTCCTCGGTCGGGCGGTTGAGGGCGTAGCGGGCGATGTTCGCCGCGAGATCGTCGATCTCGGCGGCCATCTCGTCGAGAGCCGCCCGGTCGGTGCTGCGCCGGGCCTGGGAGCGGAGTTCGAGCAGGCGCGCGGTGGCGATCTCGACCCGCTCGCGCCGCAGCCGCGACAGGCGCTGGCTCAGCCACGCGAAGGCGGAGCCGAGGCCGCCGCCCAGGAAGGCCACGAGGTAGATCCAGGTCTCGTAGCGCTCGATGAAGCCCTGCTGCTCGCGTTCGTAATAATCGATGGCGCCCGGATGGATCGGCAGCTTGGCGCTCGTGGCGGCGGCGTTGTCGTCGTAGGCGGGCGCCGCCACGGCATTCGCCGCCGGCACCGCCTCGGCGAGGCCGCTGCGCATCTCGAACAGGTGCTGCGTCACCTCGGCGGCGACGTTGCGCGCGAGCGTGGCCCGCGCCATCAGGCGGTAGGAGGTCCCGATGGTGCTCACCGCCTCCTCCGGGATCTTCGGATTGCCGCCGAACAATCCCTCCGGGACGGTCACGGCCTGGAGCCGCGGCAGGCGTTCGATGAGCGCCTGCGCCTCCGAAACACCCACCAGCGTGACCTTGCGGTTGCGGCTGGCGTTCTGGACGATGCGCAGGATCCGCATCGCCGCCGGCGTGGTCGGCGTCGTCAGGATCACCAGGGCATCCACGCGCTTGGCCGCGAAGGCCTCCGGCAGGTCCTGCTCCTCGACGCCGACCAGCGCCACGGAACGGGCTGCCACCGGACCTGGGCCGGGTTCAGTCGCGAGGCTCAGGCCGTAATGCTGGATCACCCGCTGAATGACGGCCTGGTCGGCGGGACGCTCGGGCAGGAAGGCGAGCCGCTTGCGCGCGAGGTCCGAGAACGTCTTGATCCCGCTCTGCTCGGGCGTGGCGACGATCATCGCCTGCTCGCGCAGGATCGCCAGGGTGAGGCCGTTGTTCGGCAGCGCCACGTCGGGCCGCACCACCGCGAGGTCCGCCCGCCCGTCCTGGAGCGCCGCGGCGCTCTCCTGCACCCCGTCGAAGGACAGGATCTTGAGCCGCAATCCCTTCTGCTGGGCCGCCAGCGCGTCCGCGTAGGCGCGGATCAGCACCGGTTCGGTGCCGCCGCTCGGGGCGACCGCGATGGTGAGCGTGGTGGCGCGCGAGACGTAGAAGGCGAGCCCGGCCGCCGCGGCGAGCACCACCGCGATGATCAGGAAGACCACCTCCCGCCGGAAGGACACGCCCCGCATCCGATCGACCCGTTCACGCGCCACATGTCGGGCCGTCGCGGCCCACGACGGAAACCCTCATGGTCAGCCGGAGTTGCGAAGAATGATGCGGCAGTTGATGTCTCGGGCCGCGGCACGCTTGCTCAAATGCCGGCCGGTTCCGCGGCGAGCAGGCTGCGGTCTCGGGGCGTCCCAGCGGAGTCGTCCCGAGGCCCTTTTGCTCACGGACGCTCGGCCGTGATCATGTAGTTCACGCCGGTGTCGCGGGCGGCGCGCCAGACGTCGCCGAGGGGATTGTAGACGACCCCCGTCAGATCGGTGACGCGAAGCCCTCCGGCCTCCACGTCCCGGGAGAGTTCGTCCGGCGTGACGAACTTGTCCCAGTCGTGGGTCCCCTTCGGCAGCCAGCCCAGCACGTACTCGGCCCCCACGATGGCGAGGGCGAAGGAGCGCATCGTCCGGTTGATGGTCGCCGCGAACAGGAGCCCCCCGGGCTTCACCGCCGCGCAGGCGGTGCGCATGAAGGCGGTGCGGTCGGCCACGTGCTCCACCACCTCCATGGCCAGCACCGCGTCGAACCGCCCGCCCGCCGCGACCACAGCCTCGATCGTCTCCTCGCGGTAGTCGACGGGCACGCCCGCCTCCTCCGCGTGGGCGCGCGCGACGCGGATGTTGGTCGGTGCCGGATCGAGGCCCGTGACGGTGGCGCCGAGCCGCGCCAGGGGCTCGGAGAGCACGCCGCCGCCGCAGCCGATGTCGACGAGCGCCAAGCCGTCGAGCGGCGCGGCCGAGTGCGGATCGCGGCCGTGGTGCCGGCAGAGGGCGTCGCGGATGTAGGTCAGGCGGACCGGGTTGAAGCGGTGCAGCACCCGCATCGGCCCGGCCTCGTCCCACCACGTCGCGGCGATGCGCTCGAAGCGGGCGACCTCGTCCCGGTCGATGGAGGCGGCGGCAGGCGGGCTCATCGGCGCGGTCTCCGGGGCCGCGGGCGAGAGCGGCCGCCCACGACGTAGCGCATCGGCGCTGTCGGGCCAATCGCACCCTCGCGCGGTGCCGCGCTCAAGATTGACACCCGCCCCCGCCCCGGCTACCCGCCCGGCATCGCGCAGGCCCGCCCGCGCCGGCAACCCTACCGGTCCCATGCCCCGCTTGGTGATGAAGTTCGGCGGCACGTCCGTCGCCACGGTCGACCGCATCCGCAACGTCGCCCGCCACGTCGCGCGCGAGGTGCGGGCGGGCTACGAGGTCGCGGTGGTGGTCTCGGCGATGGCCGGCAAGACCAACGAACTCGTCGCGTGGTGCAAGGACGCCTCGCCCCTCTACGCGCAGGCCGAGTACGACGCGGTCGTGGCCTCGGGCGAGCAGGTGACGTCCGGGCTGCTCGCCATCGTGCTCGCCGAGATGGGGCTCAAGGCCCGCTCCTGGCAGGGCTGGCAGATCCCGATCGAGACCTCCGACCAGCACGGCTCCGCCCGCATCGCGCAGATCGACGGATCGCGGCTCGATGCCGGCTTCCGGCGCGGCGAGGTCGCGGTGATCGCGGGCTTCCAGGGCATCCACGCGGAGACCGGGCGCCTCACCACGCTCGGGCGCGGTGGCTCCGACACCAGCGCGGTGGCGGTGGCGGCGGCGATCGGGGCGGAGCGCTGCGACATCTACACGGACGTCGACGGCGTCTACACCACCGACCCGCGCATCGTGCCCAAGGCCCGGCGCCTGGAGCGCGTCGCCTTCGAGGAGATGCTGGAGATGGCCTCCCTCGGCGCCAAGGTGCTGCAGGTGCGCTCGGTGGAACTCGCGATGGTGCACCGGGTGCCGACGACGGTCCGCTCCTCCTTCGACGATCCCGACGACGCCCGCCCCGGCACCCTCATCTGCGACGAGGACGATATCGTGGAACAGCAGATCATCACGGGCATCGCCTTCTCGAAGGACGAGGCCCAGATCACGCTTCGCCGGGTGAAGGACAAGCCCGGCATCGCGGCCGCCATCTTCGGCCCGCTGGCGGACGCCAACATCAACGTCGACATGATCATCCAGGTCGTGTCGGGCGACGGCGTCACCACCGACATGACCTTCACGGTGCCGACGAACGATTACGAGCGCGCCCGTTCGATCCTCGATGCCCAGGCCGGCGTGATCGACTTCGAGCGGATCGAGGGCGCCACCGACGTGGTGAAGATCTCGGCGATCGGCATCGGCATGCGCAGCCACGCGGGCGTGGCCGCCAAGGCGTTCCGGGCCCTCGCCGACAAAGGCATCAACATCCGGGCGATCACCACCTCCGAGATCAAGTTTTCCGTGCTGATCGACACCGCCTATACGGAACTCGCGGTGCGCACGCTGCATTCGCTCTACGGCCTCGACAAGGCCTGACGGGTCGGACTTTCGGCCGGAGCGGAGGCACACGAGGGAGACGGCGCTTGCCCGGCGGGCGCCCGACTCGCTATACGGCCGTGACGAGGCCCGTCCCGTGGTCCCGGCCCAATGGCACCTCGCGGTTGCCCTGCGCCGGGCCCGGCTCGCCGAAGGGTGGAAGACCACACGATGCCCGCTGCGCCTGGAGGCCCGCGCCTGCTACTGCGCCGCCTCCGCGAAGCCATGGCGGAGCCGGTGGGCGCGCAGGCGCGCCTCGACCGTATCGTCGTGATCATCGCGGCCAACATGGTGGCCGAGGTCTGCTCCGTCTACGTCATGCGCGACGACGGGACGATGGAGCTGTTCGCCACCGAGGGTCTCAACCGCGAGGCGGTGCACCTCACCACCATGCGGGCGGGCGAAGGCCTGGTCGGCCTGATCGCCGCCACGGCCGAGCCGCTCTCGCTCTCCGACGCGCAGTCGCACCCGGCCTATTCCTACCGGCCCGAGACCGGCGAGGAGATTTACCACGCCTTCCTGGGCGTGCCGCTGCTGCGGGCCGGCAACACGCTCGGCGTGCTGGTGGTGCAGAACCGGACCTACCGGGTCTATTCCGAGGAGGAGATCGAGGCGCTCCAGACCACCGCCATGGTGCTGGCGGAGATGATCGCCTCGGGCGAGCTGCAGGCCCTCTCGCCGGGCACCGTCAACGCCTCGCGCCGGGCCCTCGCCCAGGCGGGCGTGCCGCTCGCGGACGGCGTCGGCCTCGGGCACGTGGTGCTCCACGAGCCGCGCATCGTCGTCAAGAACCTCATCGCCGAGAACGTCGAGCGGGAGGTGGCCCGGCTCGAGACCGCCATCGCGGAGGTGCGCTCGGCCATCGACGATCTGGTGGAGCGCGGCGACGTCGCGGGGGCGGGCGAGCACCGGGAGGTGCTGGAGACGGTGCGGATGTTCGCCCACGACCAGGGCTGGCTGCGCCGCATGCGCGAGGCGGTGCTCTCGGGCCTGACCGCCGAGGCGGCGGTGGAGCGGGTGCAGTCGGACAACCGCGCCCGCATGCTGCGCCAGAGCGATCCCTACCTGCGCGAGCGGCTGCACGACCTCGACGACCTCGCCAACCGCCTGCTGCGCCAGCTCGTGGGCGATGCGGGGGCCGGTCCGGGCGCGATGCCGGAGAACGCCATCCTGGTCGCCCGCTCGATGGGACCGGCGGCGCTCCTCGACTACGACCGCGCCCGCCTGCGCGGCGTCATCCTCGAAGAGGGCGGACCGACGAGCCACATCGCCATCGTGGCGCGGGCGCTGGGCATCCCGGCGGTGGGCGAGGTGGCCAACGCCACCGCGCTCGTCGAATCGGGCGACGCCATCATCGTCGACGGGGCCACCGGCGAGGTGCAGATCCGCCCCGGCCCCGAGGTCGAGGCGGCCTATGCCGAGAAGGCGCGCCTGCGCGCCCGGCGCCAGGAGCAGTACCGGGCCCTGCGCGACCTGCCGGCCCGGACCCGCGACGGCGTGCCGATCGCGCTCCAGCTCAATGCCGGGCTGATCGTCGATCTCTCGCACCTCCAGGAGACCGGCGCGGAGGGCATCGGGCTCTTCCGCACCGAGCTGCAATTCATGGTGGCCGAGCGTATGCCCTCGGCGGCCGAGCAGCAGGTTCTCTACGAGGCGGTGTTCGCGGCCGCCGGCGATCTGCCGGTGACGATCCGCACCCTCGACATCGGGGGCGACAAGATCCTGCCCTACATGAAGTCCCCCGAGGAGGAGAACCCGGCCCTGGGCTGGCGGGCGATCCGCATCGGCCTCGACCGGCCGGGGCTGCTGCGCATGCAGCTGCGCGCGCTGCTCAAGGCGGCGGGCGGGCGCCCGCTCCGGATCATGTTCCCGATGGTCGCCACCGTGGACGAGTTCGTCCGCGCCAAGGCGATCGTCGACCGCGAGAAGGCGCATCTCGCCCGCCACGGCCATCCGCTGCCGGAGGATTGCCGCCTCGGCGTGATGGTGGAGGTGCCCTCGCTGCTGTTCCAGATGGACGAGATCGCCGCGGCGGCCGACTTCCTGTCGGTGGGCTCGAACGACCTGATGCAGTTCCTGTTCGCGGTCGACCGCGAGAACCGGCAGGTCGCCGACCGCTTCGACCCGCTCTGCGCCGCGGCCCTGCGGGCCTTCCGCATCATCGCCGAGCGGGCGGAGGCGGCCGGCACCCCGGTCTCCGTCTGCGGCGAGATCGGTGGGCGCCCGCTCGAAGCGATGGCGCTGATCGGCCTCGGCTTCCGCGCCCTCTCGATGTCGCCGGCCGCGATCGGCCCGGTGAAGGCGATGGTGCTCGGCCTCGATGCCGGCGCGGTCGGCGCCTTCCTGGAGGCGGAACTGGCCCGGACGGGCAACGGCGCCTCGCTGCGCCCCGCGCTCACCGCCTTCGCGGAGGCGCACGGCATTCCGGTCTGACCGGCCGGCCGTCACGTGAGACCGCGACCTTCCCCTGCGATACCTGCGGGCGTTGGATGCGCCGTTCCCCGTCGCGAGGGCCTCATGGCACGCGGGGCCAGCGGCGGCCTTGCCGACCGCCGCCCACCGAGCCGGCATGACGGGGAAGGGGGTGAACGATGTGAACGGGATGCCGTTCGTGACGATCACGGTCGCGAAAAGCCCGACCGGATGGGTCATCACCATCACGATCGGGCTGATGTAGGACGTGCATCCGACAAAGAGGGCTCGCGGGCTGCCACCCGCGGGTCCTCGCCGAAAGATGGGACCACGTTGCGTGGTTCGCCACAAGGGGCGCGGCCCGCCTCCGCTCAAAGTGCAGGACGCTCGTGCGTCCGGGCGCCTCGCCAGACGGTGCAGACCTGCTATACGCGGGGCGCTTTGGGCGGCGCGAGGCGCGCCGCCGCTGCCGGATGATCCGGCCGGGACGCAAGCCCATATCCACCTGATGATCGCGATACCCTCCGACAGACTCGACGCCATCCTGGCGCGGCACGACATCGTGACGGCGACGCTCAGCGCCGGCGAGGCCGCTGCCGAGAGCTTCGTCCAACTCTCCCGCGAACTCTCCGACCTCGACGACGTGGTGGCGGCGATCCGGGCCTACCGGTCGGCGGAGGCGGAGCTGCGCGGCGTCGAGGCGATGCTGCAGGAAGGCGATCCCGAGATGCGGGCGCTCGCCGCCGAGGAAAAACCGGACGTCGAGGCGGCGCGCGACGCCGCCGCCAAGGCGCTGCAGATCCTGCTCCTGCCCAAGGACGCCGCCGACGAGAAGAGCGCCATCCTGGAGGTGCGGGCCGGCACCGGCGGCGACGAGGCCGCGCTGTTCGCGGGCGACCTCTTCCGCATGTACGCGCGCTACGCCGACCTGAAGGGCTGGAAGGTCGAGATCATCTCCGAGAGCCCCGGTGCGATGGGCGGCTACCGCGAGGTGGTGGCGGAGGTGAAGGGGCGCGGGGTCTTCGCGCGGCTGAAGTTCGAGAGCGGCGCCCACCGGGTGCAGCGGGTGCCGGAGACCGAGACCCAGGGGCGCATCCACACCTCGGCGGCGACCGTCGCGGTGCTGCCCGAGGCCGAGGACGTCGACATCCACATCAACGAGGCCGACCTCAAGATCGACACCATGCGGGCTCAGGGGGCCGGCGGCCAGCACGTCAACAAGACCGAATCGGCGATCCGCATCACCCACGTCCCGAGCGGCATCGTGGTCTTCGTCCAAGAGGAGCGCTCGCAGCACAAGAACCGGGCGAAGGCCCTCGCGGTGCTGCGCGCCCGCCTCTACGAGCAGGAGCGCAGCCAGAAGGATGCCGCGCGCGCCGCCGACCGGCGGGCGCAGGTCGGCAGCGGCGACCGCTCGGAGCGCATCCGCACCTACAACTTCCCGCAGGCCCGCGTCACCGACCACCGCATCAACCTGACGCTCTACAAGCTGGAGGAGGTGATGGCCGGCACCGCCCTCGACGATCTCGTCGACGCGCTGGTCACGGAGCATCAGGCGGCCCTGCTGGCCGCCGAGGGCCTGGGATGACGAATGCGAGGCCCGGCACGGGGGAGGACCTGACGCCGGATCTCGGCCCCGTTCAGGCCCTGGCGCGCGCCAGCGCCCGGCTCGCCGGGCGCGGCATCGAGACCGCCGCGCTCGACGCGCGCATCCTCACCCTCGACCTCCTCGGCCTCTCGGCGGTCGATCTCGCCCTGCGGGGCGAGGTGCCGATCGGCGCCGAGGGCGCCGCCCGCCTCGCGCAGGCGCTCACGCGGCGGGAGGCGGGCGAGCCGGTGGCGCGCATCCTCGGCAGCTGGGAATTCTGGGGGCTGCCCTTCCGGCTCTCGCCCGCGACCCTGGTGCCGCGCCCCGACACCGAGACGGTGGTGGAGGCCGCTCTCGCCCTGGACCTGGCGCGCGACGCGCCGCGCCGCCTGCTCGACCTCGGCACCGGCTCGGGCTGCCTCCTCGTCGCGCTCCTCGCCGAGTGGCCGCGGGCGACCGGGCTCGGACTCGACCGCTCGCACGAGGCGCTGCTCACCGCCCGCGACAATGCTGTGCGAAACGGAGTCGGCGCGAGGGCGTTGTTCGTGCAGGGCGACTGGGGCACGGCCCTGCGCGGTCCCTTCGAGGTGATCGTCTCGAATCCGCCCTACATCGCCGCGCCCGCGATCGCCGGCCTCGCCGAGGAGGTGCGGGTCCACGATCCCCGGCTCGCCCTCGACGGTGGTGCGGACGGGCTGGACGCTTACAGGGCGATCCTGGGCCAGGCACCGGAGCTCCTGGCGCCGGGCGGGCACCTCGTCGTCGAGATGGGATTCGATCAGGAAGGGGCGCTGCATGCCCTTGCGAAACAATCGGCCCTGGAGGTGATCGGGGTCCGCCGCGATCTCGCCGGCCACCCGCGCGTAGCGGTGCTGGGGCACGGCCGCGCGAGGGCGCCGGATTCCTCAAGTTTTTGATGTCCTTGCGTGCGATTTCACTTGGCTCCAAAAGCTGAACCCGCTAACGTCCCGGGGCAGATCGTGAATGGTTCGGTAAGATAGCCTGGCTAAGTTTTTGAGCGCTGTCCCAGGCGCGGAACTTGGACGATCTTCCACCACCGGGCAGACCCAGGGGCACGAAGGCAGTCCGGCTCGGTGATCCGTATCTGACAATCGTTGGGCGACCCGAACGCGCGTGAGCCCGCGGTTGAGCAGTGCACGACGGACATCGTCGCGGGGTTGCGGGCGGCTCGTAGGCCGGCCGGCGCCGCAACCGGGTTCGTCCCCAGTCCAGTCCCCTGAGTTTGTCGAACGAGGGTCAGTCTAGACCGATGAGACCAAATCAGAACAGGCGTATGCGTGGCCGCAACCGCAGCAAGGGCCCGAATCCGCTCACCCGGGCCTACGAGTCGAATGGCCCCGATGTGAAGATCCGCGGCACCGCCCAGCATATCGCCGAGAAGTACGCGCAGCTCGCGCGCGATGCGCAGGCGAGCGGCGATCCGGTGATGGCCGAGAACTATTTTCAGCACGGCGAGCACTACCAGCGCATCATCGCCGCTGCGAACGAGCAGTACCGGCAGCAATTCGGCGGCTTCGGCCGTCCCGGCTTCGACGACGAGGGCGACGAGGGCGACGACGACGGGCCGCAGGCGAACGGCTACGCGGCGGGCGGGCCGGAGGGGCGCGGCCCCAACGGCTATGCCCCGAACGGCTACGGCCATGGGGGCGAGGATTACGTCGACCCCTCGCAGCAGCCCCAGCCCTACGACAACCGCGGCGAGTCCGACAACCGGCCGGCACGCTTCGACCGGCAGGACCGTCGCGACCGGTTCCAGAATCGCGACCGGCCGCAGCGGCAGGATCGGCAGGACCGGCCGCCGCAGGAGCGCGACCATCAACGGCAGGATCGTCAGGAATTCCGGGGCGAGGCACCGCGCCAGGATTACCGCGGCGAGAAGGATTTTCGCGGGGAGAAGGACTTCCGGGGCGAGAATCGCGGGGAATTCCGCCGCGAGCGGCCCCGCCGCGAGGAACCGCGGGTCGAGGCGCCACCCGCCGAGGAGCCGGGCCTGCCGGCCTTCCTGACCAACCCCGTGCGCACGCCGGCCCCCGTGGTCGAGCCGGCGCCGGAACCCGCGCCCGCGCCGGCGGCCGAGGCCGGTGAGGCGCCCGCCCGCCCGCGTCGCCGCCGTCGCACCCGCTACGAAGGGGCTCCCGGCGAGGCTCCGGCGGAGGGCGGCGAGCTCTTCCCGCCCAAGGCGGCGGACACGCCGTCGGAGTGATTAAGAGGCGCGGAGCCCCGCTCCGCGCCTTCGCCCAAAGGGGGCAGCTTCTCGCGACGCGATCGTGGTGATCGCCGATCGAAGAGCGGGGCGCCGATGCGGCAGCCCTCGCCTTCACCTCGTCGTCGCGGTGCATGCCCGAAGGGCTTTAGCGCGGCCAGCGGGGAAAGCCGAGCACGCGGTGGCGGATGCGGCGGTCGTACCCGACCTCGCCCAAGGGCGCGAGGTCCCAGAGCCACGCGTGATCCGGTATCCCCGGATCGACACCGTAGAGAAGGTCGCTGCGCTCGATCACGCGGCCGGCCCGATCCTCCTCGATCGCCTCCACGTCGGTGATAAGACAGACCCGTGCGCGCAATCCCACGAGCGCATCGAGGTGATGCGCCACGATGCGCCGGCCGAGGGTTTCCGCGCTCCACGGGGAGCGGTCCGGCAGCCGCTCGACCGGGAGGATCGGCAGTTGCGAGAGCAGGTTGGCGGAGACGACGAGATCCGTCCCCGACGCCGCGCAGACGGGCGGAAGGGCCGGGACGATATCGTCGGCGCGCCCGCGCAGCAGAGGCAGCGCCCCGCTGAGATCCGACGTGAGGAGCGTGACGTTGGCAAAGCGGCGGGCCTGGAGGCGCGCCGTCCAGGGATGCACGGCATCGACCAGCACCACGCGCCGGAACGAGGCGGCGAGATCGGCGAGCGGCACGTCGGCGAGGAGGCCGGAGCCGAGCACCACCGCCGTGTCGCGCCCGGGTGTCGTCGCGATGGCCGCGCGCACCACGGCGCGTGCGGCCGCGAGATGCGGCGCCCAGGCGGCCCGGCACCGGCGCGCGCGCGACCGCAGCCAGACGCTGTCGCGCACGTAGCCGAAGCGGCGATGCGCGAGCGGCGCCGGCAGGGTCAGGTAGTGGACGAGGTCGACGAGCACCGAGTCACCGTGGGAAGCACGTCTCCCCTCCCCTGCTGCGGGATGACGTTCGGGAACCGATCCGGCGTGGGGCCGTTCCCAGGCAGCTTGGCAATCAGCACGGAACGGAGACGAAGATGGGCAATCTCATCCGCATCATCCTGCTCGTCATCATCCCGCCGGTCGGCGTGCTGTTCACGGTGGGCCTCGGGCTGCAGTTCTGGTTGAACCTGCTGCTGACGCTGTTCGGCTATTTTCCGGGGTTGGTCCACGCGATCTGGGTGGTGACGCGGCGCTGACGCGTCACGCCAACGCCGAAAACCCCCGTGCGCGTGGCGCCGGGGGTTTTCGGTGTCGTCGTCTGTCGTGATGTCTGGTTGCGGGGACAGGATTTGAACCTGTGACCTTCAGGTTATGAGCCTGACGAGCTACCGGGCTGCTCCACCCCGCGCCGGGGCCCTGGCGGGCGTCGCGGCGCCTGGATCCCGTGCGGGATCCGGCCGTGTGTGCTGATCGTGAGTTGAGGGATGCATGCGGCGGCGCGCTTGGCGGGTCTGGCGGTGACCGACTCTCCCGTGCCTTGAGGCACAGTACCATGGGCGCTGGAGGCTTTCACGGCCGAGTTCGA
>NZ_JBKIBX010000067.1:0-23181 GCF_046557895.1 Methylobacterium oryzisoli
GCATCCCGGTGACATCGTCGTGATGGACAACCTGCCCGCTCACAAGGTCGCCGGCGTGCGGGAGGCGATCGGGGCCGCGGGAGCGCAGCTGCTCTACCTCCCGTCCTACAGTCCCGATTTCAAGCCGATCGAGCAGGTTTTCGCGAAGCTCAAGGCGCTGTTGCGCAGTGCGGCCGCGCGCACGATCCCGGATCTCTGGGCGGCAATCCGGCAGGCCTTCACCCGCTTTACCCCGCAGGAATGCCGCAACTACCTCACCGCTGCCGGATACGAAACCGACTTAGCCGTCGCTACCTGACCGGGAACAGCTCTAGCGGCGCCCGTTGCGCATCGTCCGGATCATTGATGGAGGATGGCAGACGCGCTCAATCACGCCGTACGCCGCATTGCCCGTCCTCGGCCCGCTCCGGCCGCAGGAACGGGCATCCAAGCGGACGCTGGCAATCACGTGGCCGATGTCGCGGCGGCCGGCGTCGTACGCCTTGTCCGATTCGGCGGCCATCCCGCCACCGTGGCGAGCGGCTAGGCCTTCCTGGATGATCCGGTCTGGGGCTTCGATGGCTGCGGCGGCGTATCGTGGCTTAAGGCCGAGCCTGCGCCGGTATTTTCCGCGTCCAGTTCCTGCTCGGCTTCGAGCCAGTGATCATTCTCGTGCCCCACGGGAGAGCCTTCCCGCTGCCAGATCTCGTAGGCGCGTGCCCGGATCCTCTCCTCACGGTCGTCACCCATTAAAATGCTCCTGCCACTCTGTTTCCGTCCTTGAACCAACCCGCAAGTCAATTTTGAGGAGCGTGGGAGCAGGCGAAATTTTCTGCGAAGAGCCGAGAGTGTGGGCACCTGTCACGGAGACGGCATACAGGCAAGTCCCTAAAGCGGTGCAATGAGGATGGGGGAATACACCCGGAGGCGGTATCAGCGCTTCAGAGCGTGCCTCCGCACTTCCTCGCACGCTCCGGCCAACTCTCCCGCAACCGCAATCGGGTCCACTCGCAGAAACAACTCGTAAAGTTCACATACGTCTTTGTTGTTAGGACCTGCCATCTGCAGAATGATTTTTGCAACCCACTGCGCCTTTTCAGTGTATTCAGGAACGTATCCTCTTGCCTTTTCAGCTCTCGCCACACTCATGAGTACTGTGCTCCTGTAACTCGTGCCGATCGTACCGAGCCGCTCCATCGCCACTCGCTGCAACTCCGAACACGCCTTACCTGATCCCGGGAATATGCCGGTCTTACGCAGTCTTTCGTGGTATGCGTAGGCGGTCCGCGATAACTGCGTATGGTCCCCGTCCCGGGGTGCAGCCACGCCGAGGCCGTGGCGTCACACCCTCTGTCCTGAGGCGCGACCTACAAGCCCGTTTGAACGACGCCGAGCGGAATTTGGTGGCGATGCCTATTCGCCCCTGGCGGCGTCTGGTGGGCTGAGGACCGTAGCCCTGGGCGGCCAGGTCGGCGCCCACGTCGCATAGGTGAATGATCAAGCCGGCGGCGCCGATGTAAACGCAGCCCCGAAGTCCTGACGTGCTCTACGAGCCGTTGGACGTGGCCCTCCTCGTCCTCCTCACGGCCCTATGAGGGACGAGCTCGGGAAAAACGCTGATGAGAGCCCCAGACGAGATCACGTTCGAGCAGATCCGTGAACGCGCCTACGATCTCTGGGAGCGCAACCACCGACCCCACGGCTTCGAGATCGAGTTCTGGCTTATGGCCGAGCGAGAACTCAAGGCCGAGCGCAATAGGAATTTGACGCTGGTGAGCACGGATACGGTCAAGAGCTTGCCCGCCATATCCGAGGTTCAAGGGCAGAAATAGGATCGGCACTCGCAATTGATGCTGCTCGGCCGCATGTCTGCACTGCGGCCGTCCTGTCGTGTGCTCTTGCCTCCACATTGTCCGCGCGCGGGGCCTCGAACCGATCAGATGAAACTATCGCTGGCGTGCTTCGCGAGCAGCCATGTGCTTCGCCGCACATAGACGAGGCAAATCAGGCTTTGGTGATCTGGACCATTCACAGGCCGTTAATCCTCTGAACCGCAACATCACTCCATCAAACGGCAAACAAAAGCGTTGATCAAGTCGATGATCTCTCATCGTGATGCACTTGTATATGCCACTTGCTGTCTACAGACCAACACTATAACCGCGCTTCAATGGAGATAACTCATGCTCAAGAAGATCACGACGGCCGCTGTACTTGGTGTTGTTGCCTTCACCGGAATGGCCACGGAGAGCTTCGCTCGCTCCAACCGCTATATGGCGATCTATGACGGCCAGAGTGGTAAGAAGATCTACGACGACGGCAAGCTCGATGGCCGGGCCTGCGCGGTCGGCAAGAAGGCGATCTACAACCCCAACACCGGCCGCTTCATCACCGTCCCGGCTGCCAAGTGCAACTTCTGACCTTCCACCTGCAAACATCCATCTGAGCGCCGGCCGGACCCACCCCACGCCGGCGTTCCTTTGCGCGCTGAAAGGATGGGCGGGCCGGGCAGGTTGTCCCGCTCCCTGGCCCGCGGATGAAGCTGCCCGCAACCAAGCCGGACAGGAGGAGACAAGCAGCGCCACGCGCGACTTGTCGCCCATTCTGCGCAAGCTGTCCGTCACTCAGGTTGAACGTGGCTGCACGGGTCGGGGGCGTGGCCGCTGCACTGGTCCGCCACCCAACCCGTCGTCCCTCATCACCATGGATGACCGGCGCGGAACCGGCCCACCCGCTCGCGGTTGACCGTTCCTCATCGGACTATCCTCTCTCCTAGGCGCCGGCTGGGCATATCCCCGCCGGCGTTCCTTTGCGGGCTGGAGAGAGATGCGGGCCGGGCGCGTTGGAAGGTGGGTCCGGCACCCGGCCCGCTGTCCCGCGTCGGGGCGTGAACCGAGCGGAACGGGCGCAGCCTCGCACGGGCCAGGGGGACGGTTCCCCACAAAGAGCAGGACGGGAGTTGCAGCACGGGCCGGGCGTCTTCGCTGCTTGGGAGAAAGGTTCAGGCGCCCGGCCCGCCGTCCCCATCGCCGTGGATGATCGGCGCGGGGCCTCCTGACCGTCGCATAAGGCATGCCAGGGCTCTGGCGCGCAGCAAGATTATTTCAGGCTAGCCACCCGACCGTGCGACCTTGCGGGGAGCCTATCAAATCAACTCTCGAATGTTGTTATTGTCAGTCGATGGAGGTGATCACTCGTCGCGAGCCCAGATCGACGATGTAGGTGCCGGTGTCGGACAGAAAGTAGCCGTAGGCGGTCAAGTGCGGATGCTCGCGAACGATCAGGGCAGGCAGCGGCTCGAACTCAACATGGTCCGGAACCACCGATCCTGCCGGTATCATTCGTTCGAGCCTAACAAGGTGGGCGTGGCGCTGACTGGCATGGCGCTTGATGATGGTGCGCTGCTCTGGGGTGATCTCAACGGCGGTGTTGCTGCTTGTATGCCCGGCTGTGTTGCTTTGGGCTGAGGCGGCAGCACAGAGCAGGATCAGGGCCGCCACGGCGACGAAGGTACGTTGCATTTACATACTTTGGTTGCATCAACTTCCAATGTATACCATATAGGTTGTGCTTACCTCGTTGATAAGAGCGCCGGACCGCTGCCGCCGCACGATCGGCGTTAATTAATCGTTGCTCGGTCTGTCACCGGGGCTTTGGCAAGCCGCACCGGTCGTGTCCCAGGAGGTGGTGTAGCTCGACGGTAGCGAGCGAGCCCGCCTGCGCGCCCTTTACAGCGCTGGAGCAGGCGGGCTCTGTCGCGGGGCGGTCATCGGCGGTTGGCGGGTAGGGTGGGTTTGCGAGCACATGCCGAACCCGAGAGACCTCCGATGACCGACGAGATGATGAGCCTGCGCGGGCTGCTGGAGAAGAGCGCCAACGCGGACCTGCTGCGCGAGATGATCGGCTTTGCGGCCGAGCGGCTGATGGAGCTGATGATCGATCAGTCGGATGGTGGCGAGGCACTTTCCCGCCAGCAGGTCCCTCGCCGTTCCTCTCGCTGAGAATGAGAACCCGCGCGCCACACAATCGCCACCCGCGCCAGACCATCTTGGCACTCATCCGAGGTAAGAAGCCCACTTCAAGCCCGCCCAGCCCAGCGCTGCGGCGGGCTTCTTGTCTGACGGCCGGGGGGCGTTGAGAGCTGGACCTCAGGTATCGTGAGCAGGTTCCCTGTCCGTCTGAGTAGCCGCCCTGGCACGGAGTTGGTCCATGATCGGCGCCAGCAGCGGCGGAACCTGCTGCCCGTACTCGTCCAGCAGCAGGCTCGCATCCACGAGAGCACGCATGTGAGCGTCCGGAACGACGGTGTTCTCCATGTGCGCGCTGAGCACGCGTTCGGCCAGGAGACTGGCAAGCTCGGCCATCCGAGCAAGGCGTTCGGTGGTGGCCAGCGCCCCAGTGGCATCGTCGGCGTCGCTCACATCAAGTAGCCCTTGGCCAAGGGGTGCTTGGAGGACGGATCACGCGTCGCGCTGGATCAGCCGACCTTTGCGCTGTAGGCGATTGCTGCGACCGAACTGACCCCCGCTGACGCCGTACCTGTGGAATACAGGCAGTGCGCCACCCACGAGCGCCAGGGCTGCCCCTAGCAGCAGCATCTCCATTGCATTCCTCCGCATGCTTCGCGTCCGTTCTCGGATCTGAGCGTGAGTAGAGGACGACGGCGCGGCAGTGCGCAACAGCAATAATGTAAAAAAAAGTTAAACTAAGTTCGATGTCTGCCCGCTGTTACATGGCAGCCACAGATTACGGCTGATCTTCGAGGAAGATGACACGGGCCAGCTTCAAGAGCGAGGCCCTCCGGTGAGCACGGCCCGTAGCCAGCGCCTTAAGCGTCGGAGTCTAACCTGCAAGAGCGATCCGACTGCCCGAAGGAGCACCCACCACCTTGGATGTGACGGCGGATTCGGAAGGTGGGTCGGCATCGCGGACTCCCACTCACTTCAAGTGGCCCCGTGGCGTTGCGGTGTTCCGATATCAGACCTCAGCGCAGATGCTAGGCAATCCACGCGGCGCAGAGAACCAGCCAGGGACTGCCGGTCTTCTCTAGCTACAGGCAGGCGCTGACCATCTCCCGCAGGTCCGCCGACTCTGAATCGTAGCCCGGCAGCAACGACGCCGCTGTTGCCTAATGCGCATTTGCCAGATCGCTCGGATAGCGGCCGCCCCGGTCCTGGCAGTTCCCACGATCTGCCTCCGTCCACACCGGCTAAGGCAGGGGAGGGCAGGGAAAGCGTTGTGACTGTCCCTGCCACTCTCTCGGCTCCAATCCCCCGCCGATCAACTGGGGTCGTCGTAAATTATTTCAGCGTATAAGAATGCAGCTGGGATGATTCAGGCAACAAACAGGACCTGATATCTACGTGCAGCGGCTTTAGGGCGCTTTAATGTATATTTTTATCATGTTATGTTAATGCGAGTTGAGCAGTAATCGACGCTGAGATGCGGGCTTTTCCGCCGAGCGCAACTCTTTTTTCCTGTCTAATACGCAATTTGCGGCACTCGGCAGGACGACGCTTCGCAGGACTTATTGCTAAAACCTTAGGGAAAGTCTGAAGGCTCTTTCCGCATTTCAGGAGATTCGAAATGGCTCAGCTGGTTGAAGAGGCCGACACCACTACAGACCCTTGGCTGAAGTTGAAGGGGTCCGCAGCGGCCCTGATCCAGTTTTGTGATAAGCGCCAGGCTCAAGCATCCGAGAACTGGGCCTGTGCCCTGGATCGCACTCACGATGACGCCGAGGCGGGCAGCCCTGAACCTGAGGGGAGGGGGCTATGACCCTCGTCCCGGTTCCCCGATCTCTGCGGCCAACGCAGCGAGCAATCGCCTTCGCCGAGAGCCTGATCCTGCAGGTCTGCCGCGCGGCCCCCGATCCCGCCTACCTGAAGCGGCTCCGGACCCAGTTCGCACGACAGGGGATCCGAGCGGCCGTAGCCCAGCACGACACCCCAGCTCTCTTCAACTGGCTGGTGGAGGTAGCGAGCTACCAGGGCATCTCCGACGCCATTGCCTGGACCTTCATGGAGGAGCACGGGCGCGTCACCTGGGCCGACCTTCACGCCGCTTTCGCTCGCGATCCAGCCTGTCCCAAGCTCGCGAGCTTCGCGGCGTTCTGCGGCTGCCGCTATCGCAAGGCGAGCCGCACCTGTGCCCACCCGGAGCATTTCCCCGGCTGCCCACTTCCCAGGCACCCGCTCCGGAAGGGCAGCCTGAACCAAGCCGCGTACGCCCTCTACCTGTTCCTGAAGGACGGGTGCCGGGGCGATCTCGTGGCCTGGATCGACGCGCAACTCGCCGCCGCTGACTGGCCGGGCGCTCCTGATCGTGCTCAGCGGATGCGCGAGGCTCTGCTGCGGCCACTGGCAGGGGTGCATGGCTTTGGCCCGAAGGTGGCTTCAATGGCCCTCTCGGACCTGCTGCTCGGCACCGATCCCAAGCGAGAGCACTGGCTCACCACGGGGGCCGGCCTGATCGTGGTGGACACCCTCGTGCACAACTGGTTGCACCGCACCGGGATCCTGCATCGCCTTGACGCGGAGCACGCCTACGGCCCAGCCTGCTATCAGTCGGGCGGGTGCGCCGAGATCATCGAAGCCGTTGCCAGTCGGATCGACGCCCGGCAGTTCAATCCGGCCTTCCCGGCCGTTTTCCCCCGCTACCTCCAGAAGGCGATTTGGGCGTTCTGCGCTGAGAATGGGCTGGGGATCTGCAACGGCAACAGGATCGACGATAGTCATTCTTGTGCGGATCACACCTGCTGTCTTTCCTCCAATTGCCATCGAATCGCACTTAGATCAGCAAACTGATCGAGATCGCACGACAGCGGCTCGGTAATTTCCAATCCCCGAAGTGCGCTTCACGCTCGCCATAGCTGAATTTATTCCCAATAAACTCGTCAGCTCAGTGGATGCGCTCGCCCAACTTGATCCTCTTGATATTTTCCCGCCCGCACGGGCGCAGGCTGTGAGCAGACGAGAATGAGTTTAGCAACAGCCAGCAATGGCGCAGAGTAGCGAGCCGGCTGCCGAGGCTGGTGGGCGAACAACAGTCGGCTCACCGCTTCAACTGCTGGGGGGCACGCAGGCTTAAGCACTACAGCTTCTCACAACGAAACGGGTCGGTCACGGGTTCGCGTGCCCCCTCAGGCGCTCGACCGTGCCGACCCGCCGCCGCCCAGCAGACTGGAGGTCCACGAGCGGCACATCACAACCGCCCGTCTGTGTTTCGGGTCCGCATGTAGCGGTTACCGTGGTTGGAGGCTTACGAAGCAGGGGAGGGGATGGCGTTGCCGAGCATGGAAGTCCCGAACTTGCGATGCAGTTTTTGCGCAGGTGCAGGGTCCGCAGCCAGGCAAGGCAAATACGAACTCTTGACCCAAAGCGGCCCCTCGCAGTTATCGTCTGGAACGTCCGTTTGCGGGGGCTCTCCGGACAATTGACCTCCTGACACGGTTGCCCAGCATAGCCTGCTGCACGGGCCTCTCGCGGCAAGCGCGTCAGCAGAGATTGGATCTGAGCGGTGACGGATCGGTCATTTTCTGGACCTTCGGCGATGACCAGTTCGAGACCGCTTGGGGTGAATTTGCGACGGTCTGCTTTCGAGCGGCAGATCGAAACATCCGGACTGTCGCCATTTGAAACGAGCCGGCTGACAGCAGCCCGGCTCCGTCCGCCTGGTCGACCCACTATGCGGACGTGGTCGACTGCCGAGGTGCGAATATGTGGAAGTCGCCGAGCGTCGGGCTGCTAAGACGTATGCAGGTGACGGCGAGCCTCAGTCCGCTGGAGTGAAGCGTAGCATGCCGGCTCGACGCGCTGGCCTGCCGGTGTCGTTCGGGTGATTGACCCCATCCGTCACGGGCACCTCAGGGAAGTCGAAGGGACTGATGCCGTCCAGGCAAGCCACGTTCACGGCGCAGAGGCTGGTGTCGGATCGCCGTTGGTGATGCGTGTAGATCCCGCAGCGAGAGCAGAAGTAGTGTTGTGCCGAGCCGGTGTTGAAGCGGTAGGTCGTCAACGCATCCTCGCCCTGCAGGACCTTGACGCCACCCATCTCCGCCATGACCATAACGGCACCGCGCATGCGGCAGTACGAGCAGGTGCAGCGGCGGATCGAAGCGAAGCCGTCGCTGAGCGTCACTTTGAAGCGCACGGCACCGCAATGACACTGGCCGGCCCGAACGTTCGTGTCACCCATCAAGGCCCTCCTTCGTCCGTCCAGCCGTTCGCTCAGGAACGCATCACCAAGCCAGGCAGGCCGCGCCAAGGGCGACGGCCAGGCAGGATGCAATCCGGCGCGGGCTCAGTTCCTCGCCGAGGAAGAACCGTCCGAAGAGGGCCGCGTAGACCACGCTGGTCTCGCGCAATGCCGAGACCATTCCCATCGCGTCGTACTGCATGGCCCAGATCACGATGCCATACGCCAGGATCGAAACGAGCCCGCCACCGAGCGCCATCGCCGTCTGCACGCGGGTGTAGGCCGGTGGCATCCCGCGCATCGCGACGTACAGGGGCGGCATCGTCAGGCTCCAGAGCAGGAACATGCTCGCCGCGTAGGACAGGCTGTTCCCGGACAGCCGCACCCCGATCCCGTCGACGACGGTGTAGGCGCCGATCAGGACCCCCGTGACGAGCGCGGCAGGCAGGAAGTCGGCCCGCACCCGCCGGCCCTGGAGGGCGAGCGAGAGGATACCGCCGGAGACCAGCGCGATGCCGACGATCGGGATGAGGCTGAGCGTCTCATGCGCGAACGCCGCTGCGCCGAGCGCCACAAGGACGGGCGAGGAGCCGCGCGAGATCGGGTAGGTCTGCTCGAGGTCGCCCGAGCGGTAGGTCCGGACGAGGGACAGGTTGTAGCCGGTGTGGATGAGGGCGGAGGCGATGATGTAGGGCCAGCTCGCTGCGTTCGGCCAGGGCAGGAACACCATCGCCACTGCCGAGGCACCGGCGACGGCGGCCATCATCAGCGTCATCGACCAGAGGCGATCGCTCCCGCCGCGAAGCACCGCGTTCCAACCGGCGTGCAGGATCGCGGCGAACACGACGCAAGCGAGGACGAGCGGGGTCATACGAGGGGGCCACCTTGGCGCTTCACGCCGCCCTCAGCGGCACATGCGTCGCGAGCCGGGGGGATAAGGCGACGATGAGCGGGACGACGGCGAAGGCCGTCGCCGCGGCGGCCGTGGCCGCCCAGTTCGGCCCGACCGCGTCGCCGAGCGGACCGTAGAGCAGGGGCGTCGCGAGGGCGCTGCCACCCAGCGTGCAGGTGTAGAAGACCGCGAAGGCCCGCTCGACCCGCCCGCCCGGCGCAAGCTCCGGCACCGTGCCGTAGAGCACGGAGGACGTGCCGTTCAGCATGACGCCGAGCATCGGCAGTACGACGAGCGCGGGCGCGAGCGGCAGGGCGATGACCGCAAGGATCGCAACGGCTGTTCCTGCCTCGGTCAGAACCACCGTCCGCGTCACCCCGAGGCGCTCTCCGAGCCGTCCGCAGACCGCCTTGCCGAGCGCGCCGCCGATGAAGACCAACGAGAGGGCGAGGCCCACGGTGGTCAGCCCTGCGCCCTTCTCCTGCAGCAGAAACGGCAGGAAGATCAGGAAGGCCGGACGGGCAGCGTTATCGAGCATGCCGATGGCGACGAGCAGCCTGAAACCGGCTTCGTCGCCCCGCCCCGTGCGACCGCACGAAGCGGCCGGCGTGGCAAGTTCCGATGACGCACGTTGTGAGGCCCGGTCACGCGGGAGCAACCAGCCGACCGCGCACGCGGCCAGAACCCCGAGGCCAGCGATCAGCCAGAGCGCCGAGCGCCAGTCCGTGAGTGTCAGCAGGAAGCCGACGAGGGGTGGCACGCTGGCCTTACCGAGATCACCGGTGAAGTTGTAGGTGCCGAGCGGGCCGCGGGCCGATGCCCCGTAGGCCCGGGCGATCACCGCCGACGCCAGAGGATGCTGCGTGCTGCTGCCGGCGCCGCCGAGCGTGAGCGCCACGCAAAGGCCGATCAAGCCGCCGGACGCGCCCGCGAGCGCGTAGCCGCCGGCGCTGAGCAGCGTGCCGAGCAGCAGCACCGGGCGCACGCCCAGCCGCTCGGCCAGATGGCTGGACGGCATCTGCAGCGCGGCCAGCGCGCCGTTGTAGAGGCTGCGCAACAGCGCCAACGCGGCGTAGCCGAGGGCGAACTCCGCCTGCCAGACCGGCAGGAGCACGTAGAGCAGGTCGGTATAGCCGTCGTGCAGAGCGTGGTTGATGCCGGTGGCCGCGAGCGTGCGTCGCGCCTCCGGATCAGGGGCATCGTCGGGAGGCGTGGTTGAGTCTGTCGCGTGCCGCATCCGGCTTCCTGGGTTGTGTGCCGCCGCAGGATCGCGCGCTCGCCGGAGGCTGACAAACGCCTTATGCTGACGCTCGTGTGAGGAAATCTGACGCGTGCTGCGCCGCTTGCCGCCCCTGAACGCCCTGAAAGCCTTCGAGGCCGCGGGGCGCCACGTGAGCTTCACCCGGGCCGCGGCCGAGTTGCGCGTTACCCACGGCGCGGTCAGCCGGCACATCCAGGCCCTCGAAGCCTGGCTCGGCATACCATTGTTCGAACGGCACAACCGGCGTGTGATCCTCACGGAGGCCGGCAGCCTCTACCTTGCCGAGATCGGTGCGGCCCTCGACCGCATCGCGCTGGCAACCACGCGTCAGGTGGAGCGCGGCCGGCCGCGCTTGCTGCGCGTGAACGCGTTGGCCACTTTCACCCTGCGCTGGTTGATCCCGCGCCTGTCCGCCTTCCAGTTGGCCCATCCTGCCATTGAGGTTCGGCTGACGACCTCGAACGTGCCCTTGTCGCGCTTGGCGGAGGCGTTCGACGTCGCGATCCGCGGCGGCCCGGATGCGCGCCCGGGTCATGTCGGGCAGCCGTTCCTGTCTGAGAGGCGCATCCCGGTCTGCAGCCCGGCGCTGCTGCAGCGGCTTCCGCTCGAGGAGCCGGGCGAGCTTCGCAACCACACGCTGCTGCATGCGGCGACGCTGCCTCAGGTCTGGCCGCAATGGCTTCGGGCGGCGGGCGTGCCGGACCTTGTGCCGCAGGCATCGGTCACGCTCGAGCACTTCTACCTCACGCTGCAGGCAGCGCTCGATGGTCTGGGCGTGGCGATGGGGCCGGAGCGGCTGATTGCCGACGACGTAGCGGTAGGCAGACTGACGCTCCCCTTCGCAGAGCCGGCGCTCCCGGCGCGCAGCTACTACACCTACGTCCCGGAACCCCGGATGGAGGATCCGTCCGTTCGGGCCTTCTGCGCGTGGCTGGTCGAGGCCGCACGGGTCTGACGCCTGGGCCAGCCGTGCGGCTCGATGAGATCCTGAAGTCGAGGCTGCCCGACGGGCCGGCCGCCATCGGGCCGTGAACGACGCGACGCCCCTCAGCGCCTGGGTTGAAGCTGCGTCTGCTTCCGGCTCGCCACGGCCGCCGCCCTCCCGGCGGCCGCATAGAGGTTCAAGCGCGAATACACGCCGAAGGCCGAGCCGTCGTTGAGAAAGCCGCCGCCGGGCCCCTGCGTCTCCGTCAGGATCGCGTTGGCCTCCTCCAGGCTCAGCGCGGGGAACGCGGCCGTCAGGAGGTAGCCTGCCTCCGGAGCGAGCCGACTCACGTCCTCGACGGTGTTCGCGGTCGACGGATGCACCACCGGCAGGTCGTAGGTCTGCGTGGCGTTGTAGAGGGCCTCGTTGGCGGCCGCATCGCGGAACCGGCCGGTATCGGCCGCAGCGCAGGCCGCGATGGTTGCGCCACAACCATCCCGCAGGAAGGCCGTGAGGTCGGCGCGGGCGGCTCTGACGGCCTCCTGGTAATCGGCGACGGCCACCGCCTCGTTCGTGGAGCGGCTCATCTCGCTGATCACCGCCGGGTTCTTACGGACCTGACCCACATAGGCTGGATCGTTGGCGAGCAGATGCGCGACCGCGTGCAGGGCGACCGCCCGGCCGCCCAGAACATCCATCGCGTAGTGCGCCCCCACCACGATGCGGTTGTTGCCGTACTCGGCGGCGCGAGCAATCATCTGCTGGTAGCGCTCCGGCACCAGGATCGCGAGAACCACGGCCTCGGTGTAGCCGTAGGTGGTGTGGCCGCTCGGGTAGGAGGGGCTGTCCGTCAGGTTCTGGTTCGGTCCATGCAACCAGTCCAGGCTATGGGAGCCCCGGCCGAAGTAGTCGACGCCACGGTAGGCGAGCAGCAGCGGCAGGGTCTGGAACGGGCGGGCGTTGCCGTAGGCGTCGGCGCCCTGGCTGCCGGCGAGCCGCCCGTAGGCCTGTCCGAACACGTCGGCCACTCCGCCGCGCTCCGTCAGGATGGCCGCCGCGGCCTCCGAGACGGGTACCTTGCCGTTGGTGGTGCCGTTGGCGAAGAAGAACTTGCCGGAATTGGAGTCGGATTTTGCAACGTTGTTGGTATAGCCGAGCAGGTCGGCGACGGACGGTGCGATGTTCGTGAAGGTCTTGTAGTCCGCGTAGCGGGCCTTGGCCTGGTAGAGTTCGCCGAGCGTGCTGCCGAGCCCGTCGGCGAGTTCCGTCGCGTTGCCGTCGGTGATGAAAGCATCGCGCAGGGCGAGCTGGCGCTGTTCGTCGAGAGGCAGCAGGAGCGGCTGCTTGGCTGTGCCGGACTGGATGTCGCCCGTGACCTTGAGGTTCGCATCGAGGGCGGCCCGTCCCTCCCGGCTCGTGGCCAGGGCGCTCACGGGCGCGAGGCCGCGCAAGGCCGTCAGATTGGTCGCCGACTGCGCGATCGCCGGCAGGGGGGCCAGGATGCACACGGCCGTCGCCCAGGACCTCAGTGACTTCGACATGACGCTTCCCTCCCTGTCCGGCTGTCGCAGCGATCCCAGAGACCGCGATCCGGCTGTCCTGTCCAGAACCTAAGCGTCCTCGCGGCAGGATGGACCCGGAGTGTCGGACGCGGGCTCAGTGCGAGCAGCCGCGTATCCCGGCCGCGTCGGCCTGGAACTCCGACCACGACCGGCTGTCACGCTTGCTCCGTGATCGATTTCGTCGGCGACGAGGCGGCTCACAGGGGCGCTCTCAGCCAAGCAGCCCCATCAGCGCGTAACAGATCGCCGAGATCAGCGCGGCCGCGGGGAGTGTCAGGACCCAGGCCGTCACGATGTTGCTGGCGACCCCCCAGCGCACAGCCGAGGTCCGGCGCGCGGCGCCCACACCAATTATCGCTCCCGTGATCGTGTGCGTCGTCGAGACCGGCACCCCGAGCCACGTCGCGGTGAACAAGGTGATGGCGCCGCCCGTCTCGGCGCAGAAGCCCTGCATCGGGTTGAGCCTCGTGATCTTCGATCCCATCGTGTGCACGATGCGCCAGCCGCCGAAGAGCGTGCCGAGTGCGATGGCGGCCTGACAGGAGATCACCACCCAGAAGGGCACGTGGAACTCGGACCCGAGATGACCTTGTGAGTAGAGCAGCACCGCGATGATGCCCATCGTCTTCTGCGCGTCGTTGCCGCCATGGCCGAGCGAGTAGAGCGAGGCTGAGACGAACTGAAGAGTGCGGAAGATGCGGTCGACCGCGAACGGTGTCGAGCGCACGGAGGCCCATGACACGATCAGCACCAGCAGTAAGGCCAGCAGGAAGCCGACGAGCGGCGAGAGCACGATGGCTGCTACCGTCTTGGACAGACCGGTCCAGACCACGACGCCGAAGCCCCCCTTCGCGACGCCGGCCCCCACAAGACCACCGATCAATGCGTGCGAGCTGCTCGACGGAATGCCGAGTACCCAGGTGGCGATATTCCACACGATGGCACCCACGAGGGCGCTGAAGATCACCCGCGGGTCGACGATGCCGGCATCGACGATGCCGGTACCGAGCGTCTGGGCCACGTGCAGACCGAAGAACAGGAACGCGATGAAGTTGAAGAAGGCGGCCCAGAGCACCGCATATTGCGGCCGCAGCACGCGCGTCGAGACGATGGTGGCGATCGAGTTCGCCGCGTCGTGCAGGCCGTTGAGGAAGTCGAAGAACAGGGCGACCGCGATCAGGCCAACGAGGTAGGGCAAGGCGAGCGAGACTGCGTCCATGCCGCTCACACGTTCTCGATCACGATGCCGCTAATCTCGTTGGCGACGTCCTCGAAGCGGTCCACCACCGATTCCAGGTGCCCGTAAATCTCGGCTCCGATCACGTAAGCCATGGTATCGCCGTCGCCGCTGCCCTTGCGATGGGCCTGGTAGAGCGCCTTGAGGCCACGCTCCTGCAACTCGTCCGAGTGGCCCTCCACCCGGGTGATCTGCTCGGTCAGACTGCTGAGGCGCCCTGCATGCGTGCCAACCGCAGAGAGGAGCGGGATCGCCTCCGCGGTCAGCCGCGCGGCCTCCACCACGGTCTGACCCATCTCCCGCATCAGGGGCTCGAAGCTGCGCACCTCGTAGAGAGCTATGGTCTTCACCGTCTTGTTCATCTCGTCGATGGCGTCGTCCATCGACTGGATCAGATCCTTGATGTCGCCGCGATCGAAAGGCGTGATGAAGCTGCGGCGCACCGCGAGCAGCACCTCTGCCGTGATGGCGTCGGCCTCATGCTCGCGCTCGACGATGACTTGGCAGTAGCGGGAGACGTTTTCGCCACCCTGCAGAACACCCTCGAGCGCTTCGGCTCCGGCAATCAGAATCTGGGCATGGCGGGCAAACAGGTCGAAGAAGCGGTCCTCTCGCGGCATCAACGCCCGAAACCAGCCCAGCATCCAACCCATCCTTCGATCGTCCACACCGGATCCGCACAGCGGCACCCACCTGTGGGTCTGTTTGCGGTGCTCAACTCAGCCGCCCGTGGCAAGGCTCAAGCTGCCGGGCACCAATCGGCAACGCCATACTGCCTACCTTGTTGCCGTCACGGGTTCGGCCGATGTCGGCGATGAGATGGAGGCCATGACACACGCTGCGATCAAGCCGAGGGCGGAGGAGTCGCCGGCCAGCGTTCAGGCTGTGGTCGCTGCGGCCACTCATGTAGTTGTGGTTGGCAAAAATTCTGCTCGAATATCGAATACATCAGGATCAAACGATAACAGATTCAAACGATTTGATTTCGTTAGAAGCTTCTCGCCCACGATGGCGGTCGTGAACAGCCAGGCAAAGACAGAAGGCGCTGTTGCCCTGTCGATCCGCTCTTCAGATTAAAGTGATTCGATCCGCCCAATCTTGCTTCGATCAAGCGTTTGGATTGGCCGGAGTGTGTTGCCACGGTTACCAGATCGGGGTCGGCTGCTCTGGCATCAAAATATGAGTGGAGCATCACCATAGCCGCCGTACTCCCTACTCTTTAACGTTGCGTGTCGAGAGCGATCACGTCCACCGCGTTCATCGGTCTGGCAAGGTCACGGATCAGTGCAGCCAATTCCGGTTCCTCGACCAGCATGGCTGCGGCCTCGTTGCTGACCCACTGGACATCGCGCTGGCCCTGCTCGGGCCAGCTGTCGAGGTGTTTCGTGACGATGAGGAGATACACCGCTACCCGACAGGGAACTGCACCGCCATCCGCTAGCCGCTTGTTGTAGGTGTAGTAACCTGCCGGCGTTTTGCTGATCCGACCGACAACGCCGGCTTCCTCCCGAGCCTCGATGGCTGCGGCCCGGTGGGGCTTGCGCCCCTTCATCGGCCAACCCTTCGGCGCGATCCAGCGGCGCGTCTCGCGCGAAGTCACCAGCAGCACCTCGAGGGTGCCGTCCTCAGCTTGGCGCACCGGCAGGGCCGCCACCTGCTCCACGCACTCCTGCAACATGGCTCCTTTCCCGACCAGGGCCTTCTTGGGCTTCGAGGAATTGGGCGAGGATTTACGCTTTGGCACGACCAGCTCAGGCTCACAGGGGCACAAATATCATGGCAATCCGTCGTCCCCAGCACCTAACGCATTGGAGTGCGACGCCCCTCGACTTGGCGGAGCAGGCCGCCAGATACAAGCCGGCTAACCATCGGCTAAGGCCGATCGAGCAAGGAGGATCCAAAATGCGCCGTATCCTCACCCCTCTTGTTCTCACGCTGGCCGTCATCCCGTTCGCCGGAGCAGCACTGGCTGACCAGCCCCTGCCGGCCGATCAGCTGGCCAAGGTGGAAGCGCTGCTTCGGCAGCAGGGCTTCACGAAGTGGAAGGAGATCGAGCTGGACGACGGCATGATCGAGGTCGACGACGCCATCGATGCGAACGGCAAGGAGTTCGATCTGAAGCTCGATCCGGTGTCCCTGGAGATCAAGACCCGCAAGGCGGATTAGGGAGCAAACGCCGACGCACTCGGACAGGTCGGATTGGTCCGGCGAGGTGGCTTCATGCTGAGCAACACCGAGATCATCTCCCGGCTGGCACTGGCCGCATTGCTCGGTAGCCTCGTCGGCCTGGAGCGGGAGCGCCTGCTCTGGGCCGCGGGCCTGCGCACGCACATGTTGGTCTGCGTCGGCGCCTGCCTGATCATGATCGTGTCCGCGTTCGGCTTCGCGGATGCGCTAACGGCCCAGAACGTCGTGCTCGATCCCTCGCGCGTCGCCGCGCAGGTCGTGTCCGGGATCGGCTTTCTCGGCGCCGGCACCATCCTTCTGCGCGGCGAGGTGGTGCGCGGCCTCACTACCGCCGCGAGCCTCTGGGCGGTGGCCGCCATCGGGCTGGCGGTCGGCGGCGGGCTCTACGTGGCCTCGCTCGCTACCACCGTGATCGTCCTCATCATCCTGGCAGGTGTGAAGCCGATCGAGGAGCACTACCAGGCGCGGATGCAGACGCATCCTCTCCGACTTGTGGCACGCACGGGCGAGATGTCGATCGACGTGCTGCAGGAGGTGACGGGCGAGCGCTCCTCGCGCATCAAGCAGTTCATCGTTCGGCAGTCCGGTTCGGAGGGGCTGGACGAGGTGACCGTGACCTTCGTGCGCCTCTCCCAGCGCAGCATCGAAGCCATCGCCGAGCGTCTGCGTCAGCATCCCGGCATCGTCAGCGTTGAGACCGAAGTGAGCTGAGCTTGGTCCCCACCTGAATCAGGCCGTGCCGAACAGGCAGCGCGGGCTGCAGAAATTGCGGTAAGGTCAACCTCTCTGGCTGTGCTCGGTCGCGAGCAGAACCGCGGCCGGCACGGGCAGAGTCTATCGCATCTCGGCGCGGCCGAATGCGACGTTGGGAGAGCGACTGGACCCTGTCGGCAAAGTCCGGCTTTCCCCCTGCCATCGACGGGCGCAGGAGCCCCACGCTGCTGAAGCAGCCGGCCGAGACGTTGGTACAGCGGTACGCAGGAACGCACACTCCCGATCCGGCTTGCTCGTCGGTAGACGCGCGAATGTCGCGGACTCATCCAAAAGCGGCCTCTCAGCGTTTGCTCCTGGAGCCGCACCAGCGGCTGTGCCCGGCAACGGAGGTGAACGAGAGCATGAGGAAAACCGCATTTGCCACTCTTGGCGTCGTCCTGACCAGCGGGATGCTCCTGGGCGCGACCTCGTCCCAGGCCTCGGACTACGGCTACGACGGCTACGATGCGCCCCCGACTGTGGTGACCCGCCGCACCGTGGTGGAGCGTCGGGTCGTGGTCCCCCCGCGCGAGATCGTTCGCGAGGTGGTGGTCGAGCGCCCGGTGATCCGCCCACGCCGCGTCGTGCGCGAGATCGTGGTGGAGCGGCCGGTCGTCTACCGACCCCGTCCCGTGGTCCGCGAGGTCGTGGTGGAGCGCGACGGCGTCTATGGTCCGCACCGGTTCGGGCCGCGCCCGGTCGGCTACGGCTACGGACCGGCCTTCGACCCCTACGACTAGGATGGCGCGGGCCGGCCCTCGTCCGGGGCCGGCCCGCTGAACGGCGGCCTGGACCCGTCGAGGTCGGCAGGATGCCGGCGGACCGCCCTGATCCGCGCCTGCACCAGCCGGCTTGCGACTCGGGTGGGCGAGACGCGCCGCGGGCGNCCCGCTGAACGGCGGCCTGGACCCGTCGAGGTCGGCAGGATGCCGGCGGACCGCCCTGATCCGCGCCTGCACCAGCCGGCTTGCGACTCGGGTGGGCGAGACGCGCCGCGGGCGGTTGCGGCCTCCTACACGGGACGGCCGGGCCGGGGACGATAACGCGGGAGCGCCCAACCGAAGCGGAGCGAGGCTGCACGCACGAGCAGGCCGACGAGGAAACCGGCGCCGACGGCGACTTCGCGCGGCGCCCAGAAGGCGGTCAGGCCGATGAAGGTGGCCGCCCCGGCGAGCGCGGCCGAAGCGTAGATCTCTCGGCTCAGGATGACCGGGCTCTCACCCCCGAGAAGATCGCGGATGATGCCTCCGAACGTCGCGGTGATCACGCCCATGGCCACCGCTACCGTGGCGCCCGCTCCAGCCTGCCAAGCCCGCTCGGCCCCGGCGACCGCGAACAGGGCCAAGCCCAGAGCGTCGAGCCAAAGGAGGTAGCGGTAGCGGGACTGCGGGATGTGCGCGGCGAAGAAGACCACACCCGAGACGAACAGGCAGGTCAGCAGGTAGGCCGGCTCGCGCGTCCAGAACACCGGCGACCCGAGCAGCAAGTCCCGGAGCGTGCCGCCGCCGATCCCCGTCACGGTGCCCAGCACGGCGAACCCGACGAAGTCCATCTCCTTGCGAGACGCGACGAGAGCGCCGGTGACCGTGAAGACGATCACGCCCAGCCAGTCCAGGGTCGTGGCGGCGGTCTCGAACATGGTGTTTCCCGTCAGTGGGGCGAGAAGCGGCGGCGTTTCGACCGCGATCTCTGGAAGGAACGGGGAAGCTTCTCCCGTCTGTATGAAGCGCATCACAGTTGCCAGATACCGCCGGGCGCACGGTCCGTTTTCCAAGTAAAGAGGCATACTGTTGCGTCGGCCAAGATGATGATGGCGGACCTCGCGCTCGCGACACTGGCGGCGGGCGACTTGGGCCCAATGTACCTGCAGCCCAAGAAGCGAACGGAGGCATAAGCGCGAGCTTCAGCCCGCTCGAATGGCGCTCTAGGCTCTGCACGAGCAGCAACTCGTGAAGCCGTCTACAGCTGGAAGTCACGCCACCCACGATCGGCAGCTTGTGCGAGGAAGGTGGAAATCAAGATCCATCTGGCTGTGCCCGAGCTGGATTGACCGGTGATGTTTGCTCTCACGGCAGATCAGAAGGGCGAAACACCTCAGTCCGTGGTGCTGCTGAAGGATCTCCTGGCCGGTGTGGTCCTGGCGGTGCGCTCTATGATGCCGGCCAGCGTCATGTAGGGGCTCGCCTCGGAACAGGCCGTGCGTCCGCTTCCGTGATGATGACGTCCATCGGAATATCATGGCCTTGCGGGTGGATCGTCTCGAGACGCGAGAATTCGAATCCAACACCGACAACCCAGGGCCTCGCCGGCATGGCTGCGATTGTACGGTCGTAGAAGCCCCCGCCGTAGCCCAGGCGATACCCGGACAGATCGAAACCTACGAGCGGCGCGATCAGGATGTCGGGCAGCACCGCGTCTCCTTCCGCCGGGATCGGGATGTTCCAGACGCCCTTCGTCATCGGAATGCCGGGTCGCCACTCCCGGAACTGGAGCGGCTGCGCCTTCTCGACCACGACCGGGAGCGCAAGACGGGTGCCGCGCTCCCACAGTGGCGTCAGGACAGGTCTCGCGTCGAACTCGCCCCGGAAGGGCCAGTAGAAGCCGATCAGCTTGCCAGATGCCTTTGCGAGTGTGGTCTCAAGCTGCTGACTGATGTTCGTACTCCAGGCTGCGCGATCCTGGGCCGAGATCTGCATGCGTCGGTTGATCAAGGTGTCGCGGGTCTCTCGCCGCCACTGCCTGACAGTCGGCCAATCCGGTGTACAGCCCCGGGGTGACGGGAGAGATTCCTGTTCCCGACCGGCTCCAAGCCCGAGGAAGCTCGGATCGAGTTCGTGCATGAAGCAGGGTGGTGAGCTGTACTCGCCAAAAGAACTCGGCTCGCGACCGGCTAGGTCCGGAGGTGTTCCTAGTGGCTTGTCTGGCTGTTTGGCCATGCAGCTCCTCCACGATCGCTCAACGATTGGAACGCTCACTCCTGCCAGGATGCTCCCTCTGACTTTCTTGGAGGCATCGTGGAAGCTGATTTCATTGGTTGCTCTTGCGCCGTCTGGGCGGTACGCGAGCGGCAAGGCTGGCGCCTGCCGACTGGTCCGCTGTCGGGTGAAGAGCCGACATTCCAGCGGCACGGCTCGAAGGTCCGGAGATGGCGCATAGCTGAACATCAGAGCATGTGCGGGTTGATGATGCCCGATAAGCGGCGCCCCGCTGATGGCCGGGGCACTCTGGACGGGCAGACAGGATGCTGAGCTTCATGTGCGGCGGGACGCAAGTCAGAGTGGCGTTCGTTCACCGCTCAAACGGAATGCGCTGAGATACCAGGCCGGCCACCCGAGGACCTTGGGCGCCGGCTCTCAGGAACAGCATTCCACGAGTTTGGATGCGCGGTTGGCTTACGCTCGCTCGTCGAGGTCAAGTTCGACCCGGACCTGAACACCCCGCCGCGCGGCAAAACTGCGGCTGCTGACAACTTGGCGCTTTCGCGTGGGGGATGCCTCCTCAATCTGCAGATCGTCGTTGTTCAAGGCGCCGAGCATCAACTCGACGAGCCCGGTGAGAGTCCAGGCCCGCGTCGTGTCGAAACAACCTTCGGCCGCGAGTGAGTGCGCGACTGTTATCAGCTTCGTCCCGCACGTCGTGGCCTCGGCATCGTCATGATGAATCGCGAGAGTGTCCGAGAGGTATGGAGGAGCGCCATCGCACCCGCCGTAGATCATTCCGTGGCACAGGCCGCCGATCCGGAGCAGAAAGCTCGGATTGACCTCCCGCTGGGGCTCGGATTCATCAAGCTCCCGAAACAGCAGCTCAACCAAAGTTTCTATATTTTCAATGGTTTCCATGATCATTCTCCAGAATAAAACACAGGGAGGGAGAGCCTGCTGGCCGATGCCATCAGCGCGCGCTATTTTTTTATGCAAAGTGTCCGAGGATCAGGTGGGCCGGCAGTACTTTACCAATTCCACGTTGACGCAGAATTTTGGATCAATCAATTGGCTAAGACTTCGATCCAAAGGGTTGCCGGCCGCTGTTTGGCCGACTGGCGCGTGATCGAACGGCGGCTTCCACGATCCGCTGCAGGTGTGCCCGAGGCTTTGGTCGCCCGTCGCACCACAAGGTGCCGCGAGTGCTCGACCAATTGAGGCCGGCGCCATCCTCACAGAGGTAGCGCCAGACCCCGTGCGGCCGTTCATGCCACTCCCCGTAGACGCCGGTGAGAAGGACGAGGTCCTGAAGGTCCCGGAGCTCGCCGCGAAACGTCAGTCGCCCGCCCGGGCGGGATCGGGATTTGTGAGCGGCACCGGGGCGTGGGCAGCCGGAGTCCGTCGATAAGGGCCAAGACATCGCTATTCTCCTAAGTGGTCGAGAGATACGAGGCAGCTTGTTGCGAAGGCAAATTTCACTGTCAGTAATGATGCTTATCATTCCTCATCATCTATAATATCAGTGAAATCGAGGGGGTTTTCGCGCGACTCCGATCTTATTTTTACACAAATTTTTCGTCCATACTTTGCTTCAAAGCGTGAAGTGCTCTTCAACCACCACCTTTTCTTTCGACATGAAAAATCAAAATCGTTGCCCTTGTAGAACATCAAGATGATATCAGCCACGCGGGCCGAGGGAATCTTGACAAGGTTGTAATGATTCATTGCACCACTTAATTCTCCCATGAACAACAGAAGATCAAGTCCGCACAGTTCTGCTTCCTTGGGCGCGTCATTCCAATAAATGCTAGGCATTATCTCACTGAAGTAAGCCGGTGGGTAGTGAATGTATTTCTCCTTCAAGCTTACCCGAAGGTCATGTTTCGCAGAAACAACGGGCTCTCGGACTGGAATGCGGGGCTTGCGCGCATCAAGGCAATCAAAGAGAAATACCAGAAGCTCGCTGACGGTTAAGATATCCTGATGCACGCGATCATTCACGCTTCGTCTACACATGCGTTGCTTTCCCTGGAATAGGCCATCAAGCGGCATCGTTATTTTACCGAGGGCGAAATACGTCTGCCGGACCCCAGTTTGGTCGCTTTGGAGCCCACTTTGACGATCCGTCGTCCCCGCTTCGCCGCGAACCTGGCTCTCATTCGGCGGCGAGTGGGCAGGCAGGCGAGCGCGGAACAGTGCGCTCGTCGCCGCTTCCGCACCTTCGAACGGCCGTGATGGGCTAGTGGGACGCACGCCCCCACTCACGGCACTTCCCATATCTGCGCTAGCCCGGTCCCAGTCCGGCGGTAGGGGAGGGTGGAAGCGCGGGGCGGTCCCGTCGATCAGCGCGTCAGCGCCTCTGGACGGCGCTGTGGCGAGCTCGTCGGGACGCCCGCCTCCACGACCCTAGGCGGGCGAACTACCGAGCTCTGCCACCTGCTCCGGAGTGCCTTTTCCGGCCGCCCCAGACGCGCATGGGCGCCCTCTCGCGCCATGCCGGGCCCCTGCGCCAGGGGAGACAGCAGACGCGGGACAGACGCGGTCTGGAGGGTTGACGGTGGCGCACCAGGGCATCGTGGCACGAGGGGTGGCAGTAAACATCGCCGTTGGGGTGAAAAACGCCCTGTGCGAGGCTGTAAACGCTGGATCTCACCCGCGTCGCCTTCGCCGAGCGACCGGCAAGCGCTCTCTCATCAGCGGTCTCCCGTAGCCCTGATCGGCGGCGAGGCGCTTCGCGTCTCTCAGGATCGCCCGCGCAGCCTTGGAGGCGGTACACAACTCGGGCTTCGTGAGGTCGCCGACCATCTTGATCAGCAAGCGGCGATGGCGGCTTTGAAGACGATCCCGGCGATTAAACCAAGCTTCACTGTGATTTGAAGCCGGGCAGAATGCTCGCTTCCGGACGGTGACGTAGCCCAGGCGCGTGTCCTTCGCGATGTACGACAAGCTTCCGGGCAGGTCGTAGACGGCGCTGGCCCGGAGTTCGGGGGCGCCGAAGCGATTGGTGCCAAACTTGACACGCAACGCGTCAAGCTTCCGCGCATCGGCCCACAGCAGGCCGTGCCAGTGAACCTCGATGTACGGCTGGAAATCCCCGACCTCCCGGCGTACGGCAAAGTCGGCCTGCAGTAGATACGAAGCGCCTCGCAACCGAAGGACCATGGCCCGTCGCATCTGCTTGAGTAAGCGTTGAAGGTCTCCTCCGCCCCACGGTTGCTTGAGACACCCCGTTAGCGGACGGTCTCCGCGGCAGGGGTGAGGACGATGA
>NZ_JBKIBX010000068.1:0-22983 GCF_046557895.1 Methylobacterium oryzisoli
AGACCGGCCGCATCAAGACCCTCTGTGCCTACCCCTACCTCGAACAGATCAGTTCATAAGCGCGGCGGTATAAGACCACTCACGCCCGTTCTCGTGAATAAGACGGGCTAAACGACCGGATTGCCGATCTCGACCGGAAGATCGCCTGGTGTGCCCGAGAGGATGAGACGGCACGCCGCCTCATGACTATCCTGGGCACCGGCATCATCACCGCCACCGCCCCGACCGCCCTGGCTCCGACGGCCGAGACCTACGCCAAGGGGCATGACTTTGCCACCTGGCTCGATCTCGCGCCGCTCCAGGGGTCGACGGGCGGCAAGCAGAGGCTGGGCGAGATCTCAAAGATGGGCGCCCGTTGCGGTGCAGCCGATCAAGGACCTGCCAGTCGAACCCCTTCCAGGCCCGGCGCTCATCGTGGAGCGTCAGCCACAGGAGGGCGAGCACCACCTCGTCGATCCGCTCCTCATTGATCTGCATGAGTCCAGCATAACACGCCGCACCCCAACGCGGCGCGGTGCTGAGCGGATGGATACTCTACTCAGGAGATGTATTTGCGTCATGTATTGACTCGAGCAGCCGCGAGAGAGGCGAACTGGTGCCTCAAAGTGCCGTTGCGACAGCATGGTACGCCAGACCGACGCCGATCGTCGTCGATGCCCTTGCGGCGGTGCACTATGCGCTCTGGCGGGAGCACACTTGGGTGATGACCTGCCGCCAGCGCCAGTCAAGACCATTGTGCTACCAGCATGATAATTCATGCGAGCGAATCGTAGCCTTTTTGATCCATCGACACGAAAGCCTCGTCAGGAAGACTGTCATTACGGGCCAAGATGTCTCGGAGCGCCGATGTTCTCTCGATGCAGCGCATACCTTCTGCCGTGAAGGTCGCCTCGTTGAAGACGTGCGGGGACAGCAGGGGGTTAGTCAACGCATGCGAGAACGCGTCCGCTGCTACCATGCGTCCGATCAGCGGCGGAACCGCGGCTCGTGGCGACAAATCTTCGGCGAAGAGGCCGACAAAGTATTCCAAGTTGTCGACGTCGCCGTAGATACGGCGAAGTTCCGCGACAACAAGGGGATCACCGCTGAGCTGCTCGAAGCGGGTGATCTTCGGGTACTTCATGACGGCACGGTATTCGTTGTATCGCGCAAGGTGGTTGTCACGACCCTGCTGAATGCTCGCGCGCTCGACCACATCTAACATGGATGCGGTGTTAAATAGGCCTATTCGCCACGCCTTAGAGCGGCTCGCGTTCTCGAACGCTGCGACTAGGCCGTCATCTACAAGAGGTCGGTTATTGTAGCGCAGATCTTTCAATTGGACAATTGCCCCGCCCCAACTGGCTACCTCGGGAACCAGGCTGTGCCAGCGGTAAAGCAGGTTGAACTCTACCGGTATCCAGTTCTCCCTGTTCCATATCGCTTTGTAACACAACTTAGGGTCAGCTAATAATCTGAACCAGTAGGGAGAGATGTGGTTGATGTATTCCTCAACTACGACCTTGATCAATTGTGCTACATTGATGTTGCGTGCAGTCTGAAAGACCCGCTCGTCGTCCCACGACGAGTTGCTTGATTCAAGGACCGTACAAAGCCGATTATGTTCCCGCAGGAAAAGCGTCGTAAGGGCTGCGTTCAGTACCGTCGTGTTCGCGCGCTCGCCTCCGAAAGCGAAGATGGTCTCTTTGCGTTCAAAGGGCAGATTGGCAGGCAGGTTGACCGGCTGCGGCAGGAGGACAAAATCCGGGTGGCGGTTTCCGGCTTCATCGTAGAGCCGTGGCGCCCACTCGCCCGTGGGAGTCTTTACGCTCTTCAACTTGCCCTTTTCACCTGCCAGTTGGCTATTGCGGCGGAGGGCAGTGGTCACGGCGCGATCAAGGCCGTAGACTTGGCACAGATCGATCTGGTGGGCTGTCCGGGTGCGCCGACGGTCCGGATCAGTCATCAGGAACCCGTCCGTGAACCACTGGGCAAAGGCCGGGAATAGGAGGGTCGACCGGTCGGATTCGCGAGGCGCTCGCTCCGGTCGAAGCTTGAAGAGGGATGCGACCTCGTCGATAGGCGGCAGCCCATCCTGGCGTACAGGCGGCAAGTAGCGGCTGAACCAAGTCTTGTCCGTCAGGTTCGGCCAGCTAGTGTAAGTAGTCATGGTGCTGAGCGCGAGTGGACGAGCCGGCACCTTGAGCACCGCGTTATTGACGATTAGCCTATTGAAGAATCGGGCGAGCCATGGGCGAGCGTTCACGAAGGCCCAGAATGGCCGCAGCCCAGTGAGCAAACCGACTTCAATCCTGTTTCGCAACCCGTCCCGGGTTGTATCGCGCTTGGTCGCCGGGCCGGCCACCGCTCGCGTAGTGGCTACAGCGTCAATCATGGGCCATTCCGAAGCCGAGCACGAAGGTTTCTGCGAACGGTCCATCGGCCGGACCAACGGTGCTCCTTCCGTCCGGCAGGATGCGTACACCGGGTACGCGCATTATTTGCCTGACCGTCTCGGGGACAATCTCGTAAGCCACGTACTGGCCCAGGCAGGTGTGCGCACCTAAGCCGAGGTGCAGGTACAGGTCTCGCCGGCGGACCACAAAGCAGTCTGGATCCGTGAAAACAGCCTGCTCGAACATCGCTGAGCCGATCCCCGCGGCGACGACCCGCCCTGCAGGGATTTGCACTTCGTGCGTGCTACCGGGCGCCAACACCGCAGACTCTGTAGCGTAACGCACGACGAAGGTCGTGACTGGATTGAAGCGCAAGCCTTCCCACACAAGCGCATCGAAGTCCCCGACTTTATCAGATTGCGCTGCAGCCCTCGCGCGCGCGGCTTGATCGGGCCGGAGTAAGATCTGCTCCGTCGCGTTGACGATCGCCCGGGACGTCGTCTCGATAGTGCCGACCAGTAGGCCGCAGATGTTACTGACGATCTGTTGTGTATCGAGACCGGACAGCCCTTTTCCGGTTAGCCTAAGCAGGCGGGAGACGGTGTCCTCTCCGCCGGCTTCGGCCCAGGGTTGCCGCCCGCTGATGAACTGAGCGACCCAGGCCTGCATCGCCTGGCCGGCCGCAATGTTGGCCTCGCGGACGGCGGGATCGTTGGTTGGGTTGCGAAACATATCGGCCTGAGTCGCGCGAGACCAAGCGAGCATCGTGGCATCGTCAGGGCCCTGAAACCCGAAGCAGCGCTGCACGATCCGCAGCGGCACCAACCGCGACACGGTGCGCACCACGTCGAAGGTGCCGCTTTCGTCCCGGGTCACGCTGGCGAGCGCCATTTCGGCCACTTCGGCGGCCATAGCGCGAATACCCGGAAGGTCGTCCCACCTGAGCAGGGCGCGCATCACCGACTTGTCCCGCCAGTTTTCTATAGCACCGTCACGCGCCAGCATGAACGGTCCGACCGACGGGTCCATCCGTGGTCGGTATGTCACCGCGAAGGTCTCGTTTCGTGAGAGCACGTCGATCACGTCCGCCCACCGGCTGACCACTGTCATCGATGGCAATTCGAGAATAGGACGGCACGCCCGCAATTCGGCGAAAAGCGCGCCCCAATCGGTGCGCAAGGCTTCGAAGAACAACCTCGTGCGATCCGCAGGATCGGCAGTTTCGTCAAACCTCGTGAGGAAGGACATTAACGTGCCTCGAAAAAGACGCGCCGGGCAGTACTTTGGCCCATTGCGAGCACAAACACAATCCGCTAAAAGGGATGAACCTCATTTTTTGTGGAGAATGACAAGCGGCTGGTGGTTGAGGGGCCGAGGCTAAGGCAATAGCCTCTGGTAGGCCGCAGGCGACGAGCCGCACCTCTAACGCTTGCATTCGCTCGGATTGGTCTGCGATCAGACCAAGATCGAGCCTTAGCTGACGAAGCCACACTGCTCGTGGACGAATGGTCAAGTCGAGCGGATAAACCGCAATATCAAGGAAGCCACGGTCAAGCGCGGCCAGCATGCCAGCCATGACGACCTGCGTCAGCACCTGCGGCTGTTCGTCGAGGTCTATAGCGACGGCCCGCGCTCCAAGACCCGGCTCAGTCACAAACCCTACGAGCTCATCTGTAAGGAGCTAGACGGAAGAGCCTCGACGCTTTAGGCTACATTCGTCACGTCGCACGCGCTGACCCCGTGTTAACAATCATCATTTTCGCGATTCTTCGCTTGAACGCCGATCAACGCGGGGGCATCCTAAGCTCAACTCCTGAAGTAGGGCGGCCTGACCTCGCCTGTGCCTCGACCAGCTAGATTTGGGCGCTGGCGGACCCTCGCTAGTGCACTGACGCCTTCAAAAGGTACACCGCACGGAGCGATTTCATCCGCAATCTGAGCCAGTTAGCAATCGGTCAATTGCTGCGAATGTCTGCGTCTGTGCACTAGGTCCGAGTGTCTACTCGGAAGAGGATACACTCCTCTGCCGTCTACTCATTTTCGTACTGGAGCGTTTCCCGCCCCAGCCGCAACAAAGCAACACAGCTCGAAAGCCGGAGGAACGTCATGATTCGGCAGCGTTATGAGTCGGCCTTCGTGGAACGTGGGCGAAACAGAACTTTGCCTCGCTCTGCCTCAATCGCGGATGCAAGTGCGGAGATCTCACGCGCGGCAAGCCTCTCTCCAGAGGATCGGCAGCTTCTGAGACCGCATGTGGTAAGTCTGATCCAGGGCAGACTCTCCACAGACGGAATTCTCACAACGAACCAAAATGATATTGATAAGCTGTTTTCGACTCATCTCGAAATTGCTTTGGCCGAGGCGAAGGCGGTCCCAAGACCGCTTAGGATTGTCTTCTTTGCTCACGGCGGGCTTGTCGCGGAATCAACTGGGTTAGCTATCGCTCGGAAGCACCTAAACTGGTGGAAAGCAAATGACGTTTATCCTATCAATTTTGTTTGGGAAACAGGGTTGCTACATAGCGTCGCCGCTGTTTTGAGGGACGCCGCCGGGCAGATAGGCCTGGGGCGGATTGGTCGGGGGACGAGGGACCTGTGGGACTACACAACTGACCCACTTCTTGAAATGGCAGGGCGCGCAATCGGTGCAGACAAGATCTGGTCGTCGATGAAGAGGAGCGCTGAGCGGTCGTCTGATGACGAAGGGGGTGTAACCGAGGTTCTGAAGCAGTTAAACACTTTTCTCACAAAGCATGCCGGGGATGCGATTGAGCTGCACGCGGTTGGCCATAGCGCCGGCTCGATCTTTCACTCTCACCTCCTACGTCGAGCAGCGACATACCAGCAGCTTGTCTTCAATACAGTTAGTTTACTTGCTCCCGCAGTCACAACGCAGGAGTTCAAACGCACTATTGTGCCTGAAATTGGGAATTCAGTTAAAGATCTTACGTTGTTCACCATGCGCGATGAGCTAGAGCGAGCAGATAGCTGTGTGGAAATCTATAGAAAATCACTTTTATATTTTGTTAAAAACGCCTGTGAGGAACGCAAGAGTGAGCCGATCCTAGGCTTGGAGAGCGACCTGCGAGCTGATGATGATCTCGTCGAGCAGTTTGGTCTCGGAGCGCCTGCTGTTGCGGGCGCATCAAATGTTGTGTGGTCAAAAACAAACATCGCAGAGGGGCGGGACGCTAGCCAGTCCGTCACCCACGGCGGATTTGATGATGACCCTGCCACGATGAATGCGGTTTTAAGGCGGATGCTCGCGAAGAGGGACGATGAAGGAATTAAATTCAGCTACCTCGCAGATAGCGGCGCACGATTTGCAGCCGCCCACGAAGTTATTGACTGGCCTGAACCTGTAATGCATCTAGCTGCACGGTCGACATTGGGTTGGATTCCAGATTCAGAAGAACTTTCTGAGCCGAAGCAAGAAATTTTTAAACCCGAACATGGTTCTATTTTGCGAAAAGGGCAACTTAAGGGCGCACGTAGGGTGGCAGTGTGTGTCGGAATTAACCAGTATTCCGGAAATCCGCTTAGTTACTGCGCAGACGATGCCAAGGCGTGGTCTCAATCACTAGAGGAATGTGGTTTCGAAACTGTGGCGCTACTCTTGGACGAGCAGGCTAGTAGGGAAACGATCATTGATGTACTTCAGCGCACACTTCGAGAGTGCCGTAATGGGGACAGCTTCGTCTTCCAATTCGCAGGACATGGAGCGTTGTCGCCATTTTGGCGGCAAAATCCCGAGTACAGCGATGATAATGCGATTGTTCCGGTCGATGGAGAAGGCGGAGAGTTGATATTTGATTACGAACTTCGGCGCATTTTTGATGAATGCCCCCAGGGCGTCATCGCTACTTGCTTCATGGATTGTTGCCACTCAGAGACAAATACACGTAAAGTGCTTCAGGAGATAGTCGCACCTGGGTGGGTAACGCCTCCCTCGAGGATATATGCCTCACTCGGTCTTGGCAGGAATCAAGACTCGACGGAAAATCTAAACAAGGATATGCTTTTGAACTTTCTTTCGTCTGATGTAGCCGCTGCGACCAAATGGGCAGTTCGGTCCGCGGATATAACTCAGGAGATGGAGCACGCCTTTTATGAAGTTAACAGAGGAAGGCGCAGTAGATCATCTAGTAGAGTCCGGTCGAGTGCGCGGGAGATGATGCGAAACGTTTCCTTTGCTGCATGCCAGGACAAGCAGCTTGCCTACGAATGGGGTGGATCAGGCCGGTTCACTCACCATGCAACCGCGGCCCTGAGGCAGAGCAAAAATGCGAATTGGTCTAATCGCCAATTTATCGATGAAGTGATTCGCGCGTTCGGGCCTTCTGCTCCACAAACGCCAAGGATTGACGCCACGACGGCCAACTTCGACGCTAAATTCCTGGCCTGATCATTGGCACTGGGCGTACGCCCAAGCAAGACTGCATGATGTTTGGTCCCTCTATGTTGCGGTACGACTGAAGTCAGGTCGAGAGACGCGGCTCGGCAACAGTTCCTCCTCCGCAGCGCTACGACGACTGAGCCGCTGTGTTGACAGTCCAGCGGCAAGTGATCGGCGGCCATCGTCGCCAAGCCAACATCAGGCCGCATTATCTCGATGGAGGCTATCCAGCTGGGGGTGCAGTCACCTCTTCCTGCGATCAGCAAACTTCATACCAAATGCAACGCCAGAAATCGAACTGGCGACGTTGCTCCACCATTGCCTGCACAACCCACTGCGATTACGCTCAACTTGATCCGCTTGCAGAGGCCGGTCGTCCCGGCAACGGTGGAGCGCTGAGATGTTAGTTTTTCGCCGCATGCCGGTCGCAACAGACCGTACCATTGTTCCCGTTGTTTGGCTCAGGCTGCGCCTCTCCGTCCTTCTCTTGCTCTGTCTGCTGGCGAACGCGCTGGCTCCGACCGATGGGCTTGCGCAGCCTGTTTGCTCCGCACGAAGGGACATCGGAGCGAATATGCTAGGCACTTGGACGCAGATTCGGTCTGCCTGTGAGGAGGATCAGAGGCAGTACATCGCAAGCAATCCTACTGGCTTCAGCTGGTTTGCTAACGCTGCGAACGGCTTCGCGGGGTTTCCTTACATCCTGCAGCGTGTTCTGCCGGATCTTGCACCAGAGATCTGGGGCCGACCGGAGGAGAAATTCGCACGGTTCGGCTACTTTGAGGATCCTGATCCACTCCGCCCATTACCGCGGGGGCTAGGCATCGCGTCGGCCGCTGGTCGGGCGTTCGAGGCGGGCGCAGTCTCCCCTGCTGGCGAGATCGATTTTGCGAAACCCGGATTGCATGTTGTAACGCTGTCCTGCGGTGCCTGCCACAGCGGCAGGGTGCGCACGGACGCGGGCGTCAAGGTCATTGAGGGCGCGCCTAACACCCAGATGGACGTACGCAAGTGGCGGGACGCCTACAATCGTACGATCCAGGATTATCTGTCGAACCCGGCCAAACTACAAACCACCGCACGCAGGATTTCTGATATCATTGACAGCAAGGCTGAAGGGTATTTCTACCCATCAAGTTACTTTAATCGGCCTGGCTTCCTGAACTTCGGCCCAGCAGTTGAGCGAAAACAACGCGAATCAGTCAAGGCAAACCTTATTGGCATTCTCGCGAGCTTTGCTTGCTTAACCGAGAATCGGAAGATTGGGCAGGATCTACAGCGAGCAACGAGTTACGGGACCTGGAACAGCCCTGGCTTAGCCGGCTTCAGCACGGGTCAACAGGATGGGAGCGGCGACCTTGTGTTCCAGCTTCTTACCGCTAACGCGATGCCCGCAGGCGAATGCCAGCCGAAGCCCGATGGAAGCGGCCTACGCCGTGATTTCGACGCGGCGTCGTTCATGACCTCGCAGCACCCCTCAATCCCGCCTTTTGCTACGATAACGGATATTCCAAGCGTCTGGAACCAGGCCGCGCGACATCTTGCGCAGTGGGACGGCAGTGTCAATTCGCCGTTCTGGCGCAACATTGCGGCCGCACTGCCGATTGTCGGTGACCCGGCTAGGGTCGACCTGCACAACGTGGCGATTGTGGCGAACTTTCTACACGAATTACCGCCATCACCATACCCTTTTAACGTCGACATCACCCGCGCCGGGCGTGGGGAGGCTTTATTTCGCGAGCATTGTGCGATCTGTCACAAGCCAAATAACGACGCACTCTATCAGTACCGTGAGATTGGCACAGACATGAACCGGGCCGCGGTTCTCAACGATGCAGCACTGGATCTTTTAATGACCGGTTTCGCCGCTAGCTGTCACAATCCAGATTTTCGGTACACCCTCCCTTCCGGGCAGACCGTCGAGCCCTGCCGCATGCAGGGCGAGGCCGTAATTAAGCGTCGCACCACACCAGACCGACAGGGCTACATAACCAACGTGCTCGACGGCATTTGGGCGCGGGCACCCTATCTTCACAACGGCTCAGTTCCGACGCTGTACCACCTCTTGGTGCCCAGCTCACGGCCGGCGCAGTTTTTGCGCGGCTCCACCGAATATGACCAGGATCATGTTGGATTCGCGTGGGAGCTTCCCGGCGTCGGCCAAGCGGCCGACACCTCACCGACACTAATGATCTACGATACGAGCCGCGCCGGTCATTCGAATTCAGGCCATGACCGCGACCTTATGGTCGACGGGAAGCTGCGCCGGCTGAACTGGAGTGGAGTGCAGCACCTGGAGGCTGTAAGAGATTTAATCGAATACCTGAAAACCCAGTAGGAATAGGCCAGCTGCAGCCCTCACGGTCGGCAAGCCGGCTTTAGGACTTGGGAGGCACGGATGACGGAAACGATTAGGGCCGAGCGGCCTGCCGATGCCCAGACTCAGGAGACCCTGCAGGCGGGCACGGAGCGAATTACCGCACTCCAGCTCGCCCTTATGCAAGCGGCCGATCCGACAAGGCGCGGGCAGCACCCCAAACAGCACGGCTGCGTTTGGGCACGCTTCGAGGTGCTGGACGACATCCCTCCTGCCTACCAAGTGGGTCTCTTCGCTAAGCCTGGGACCTACACAGCGTACATCCGGTTCTCCAACGGAGCGCAGCGGGACGATAGAAGCCCAGACATTCACGGCATGGCGATCAAACTCACGGGAGTCGATGGGCCAAAGATCCTAGAAGCGGAAAGATCAGCCGCGACCCACGACTTTATTCTTGCCGATAACCCGGTCTTTTTCATCCGCGACATGGACGAATACGTGCGTTTTATGGAGGAGTTCGCCGTGACCGCGCCTCACGGTAAGCCTCCGGTTCAGTTCATCTCGTGGCTCCAGGCCAATCGGCCGGCCGGCGTACCCGTGCTGATGGGCTTCCGGCAGCAGGTGCAGGACAGTCCGCTTGCTGCGCGTTACTGGAGTCAGGTGCCTTATGCTTTAGGGCTCGACGAGGGCACGATTTGCCGGTACGGGGCACTGCCCCATGCGGGAAACATCGCTGTGCCGATCCCACCTGCTGCACGCGACGACGGCTATCTCCAAAGGGCGATGGTAGATCAGCTGACGCGTCGTCCCGCGCGGTTCGACTTCACGGTTCAGATGCGAGAGAGCGACAGCGAGGCAGTCGACAATCCTACGACCGAATGGGACCTGGAGAGGTACCCCGTCCAGCGCGTCGCCGTGGTCACCATCCCGCCGCAGACCTTCGCCTCCGAGGAGCAGATGCGCTTCGGCGAGAGCCTCTCATACACGCCCTGGCATGCCCTGCCCGAGCATCGGCCAGTAGGTCAAATTAACGCGATCCGAAGGGAGGTCTACATCGCAAGCTCGACTGTCCGTCATGGCGCGCGCGGCCGGCCGCCCGAACCGACCGGCACCGAGCACCTTGGATTTAACCTGCGCCTTTCGCAGCGGGAACTGACGGCTGGCATCGATCAGGACTTTCATGCTGTGCTGGCGCAGTTGCAGCAGACCTTCAACTACATGGCTTCGACAACCCAGCGGGGTCGCGCCACCCACACCTATGGAACGGTGGCGTGGGGCGAAGCGCGATGCATCGTACCCAGCGACTTTCCGGCGAACGAGACCTTCGTCCTTGGACGGGTTTATCCGATTGTTCTGCGCCATTCTTCTCCCGGCGGTCGCGCGGATGACCGCGCGCGCGACGGAGTTGCGGCTTCCCTTAAGTTTTTTGAGCCGGGAAGCGAAGACGGACCCGGCTTCTTCGATATTCTCATGAATGCAGGACGTCAGCTATTCGTGCGGAGCATCCGCGATTTCAGCACCTTCGTCCATACACCGGACGACGAGCGCATTAAACTCGTCGAGAGCGGCATCATGCTAGAGCCACAGCTCATTGAAGCCTACCGAATCCGCGGATCCTTCTCTGACTTCCGCTACTACACATGGGTCTGCTTCGAGTTTATTGACCAATTAGACGTGAGCCGCTACGTGCGCTTCCGCCTTATCAACCACGACCGCGGCGGCGACCGCGGTCTGCCGAGGCCGGATTTCCGTGCAAACGGCCGCCCCTCCATGCCGCCCGTGGCGGGCGACGACCGAGACCCGGAGTTCCTGCGAAAAGATTTCGTCTACAAGGTCCGACAGAGTGAAGTGCGTTACATCCTACAGGCGCAGTTTCGCGACACTCCGGCAGCGCCGGTCGGGAACCACGAGCTGTTCGACCCATCCCAGCCCTGGAACGAACACTGGTTTCCCTGGCTCGACATGTTTGACATCCGCCTCACGGACATCGTGGAAGACGAAACGTTCATCTCCCGTCTCGAGATGAACCCGAACCGGAGCCCAGCCTGTATCCGGATCCCGGTCGCCACAAGCCCAGACCACTACGCCTCGCTTGGGCAAGCGCGTGCCATCGTCTACCCGGGAGCACGGGCTGCGCGAGGTGCAGTGCAGCCGCCGCAAAACAACTAGTTGATGTAACGGGCGCGCCGCACAGCGGACCGCTTGAGGTTGGGTGGTCGTCCCTCAGAATGATTGTGTCCAAAGTCAACGGCGTCAGGTTTGGGCCTGCGCCAAGCATCATCGAGGAACGACCATGAAGCAGTATGCGGGGATCGACGTGTCTCTAGAAGCCTCTTACGTCTGTGCGCAACGCTCGCTCGGCCGCGTTGTTCGTCAGGCACACTCGGCCATCCTGCAGGAAGTGCGTGAACGCCGACCAGCGCTTGAGCATGTAGTCCATCGCCTGGGCCACCTCCGCGTGACGCGAGAGCCGAGCCCGCTCCGCCCGCATCCAGACCTCCAAGTGCCTCACGAGCCTGGTCGTGCGCTCGCGCCGGACCGCCAGCCGCGCGGGAGCGTTCTGGCGGCTGATCTCTCGCTCGCTCGCGAAGATCGCGTCGATGCGCTCCACCGCCGCCAGCGCGAGCGGCGCCAGCACCGGCAACCGGCTTCGCGCCTTGGCCGCCACGTCGGCCAGCACGAAGAATTTGCGACGGGCATGGGCCCAGCAGGCAGACGCGACCAGCGGCCCCGGCCGGCGCGTGAGCGCATACAGGCGGTTGAACCCCGCGAACGCGTCCGCCTGTAGCACGCCGCTGAACCCGGCGAGGTGGCGCTCGGCATGCTCCCCGGCGCGATCCGGCGAGAAGTGGAACAGCGCCGTCGGCGGATCGGAACCGCCGAACGGCCGGGACCAAGAGCTGTTGTGACGTGCAGGTCGATCGGCTCGCCGCGAAAGCCCGTCGCCACGTCAGCAGCAGCCAGCGCGAGATGCCGTGCCGGCGCGCGGTCGCCGAGACCAGACGCGGCCCCTGCAGGCTCTCCAGCACGACCTTGAGCTTCTCATCCTCCGGCCAGCGCCGGCGGCGCCCCGTCTCGACGATCTCAAGGCGCCGGAGGCACGCACAGAGCGTACGACTGTCCATACGCGCTGTTCTCACCGGTTTGTCATCTACCCCACAATCAGGTTGAATAATGCGTAGATTCGCGCGCAAGCTCGGTGCAGGCGGTTGACGTCCACATCGGCGATTCTGCGTTAGTATCAGGCGTCTCACCAACGTTAGTCGCTCGATAAAAAAGCTAAGCTGCCTACTTGATTCGAAAACCCTTTGAGGGCTATGGTTTAGTATCGCAATTTCAATGGTGGCTAACTTGGATCATTCAGCTTCTGTTGAAGCCGAGCATGGCGAGCGTCCCAGAGTACTGATAAAGATTGACATGCTAAGACCCGGAGACGTGATTTTGTCTCGTGGAAGAGATCTGCAGTCGGTTAAGATAGCAAAATTTGACACGAGAAGAATTCTCCGATGGAAAAATGCATACTCTCACGCTGCAGTTGTCGAGAACGTTGTATCAACATACGAGTCAGATGGCACCGTAATTGGCCATCGAAATATTCGCATGATCGGGCATGGATACATCAACGGCAGGAGGGAGAACATCGGATACATAAGTGGAAATCCCAAATTTGTGTCCATTTATCGCCATCCCGAGCTAGAAAATTTACCAAAGGCTAAATTCGAGGCAGCTCTGAAAGTGGTCAAAGATCTGACTTATGGCCAAAATTATTCTGAGGTAAATCGCTTGGTTGTATTGGCGAAATTGCCTTTGCCAGAATTGCTAGCCAAGCCTACCAAAAACCTTCTCATAGAAATTGTTAGGAATTTTGAAAGAAAATCTTTGCACAATAAGATTCCAGGGCAATTCTGCTCGGAGATAGTGGCGAGTATTTATCAGGAAATGGGACTACCTTTGTGTGGTGTTAATCGGGTTCCAGCATCAATCTCGCCAAACGATCTTGCAAAATCAACGTTGGCGAATGTAGATTCGATAATCACTTCATGGCATGAGATAGAACGTTTTGAGGTGGGAAGTCGAACTCTGAACTTCGGCGATATTGTTGTAGGTCAAAATAGCGATTGGATGGCTGATAGGCGGAACCATCTGCTTCAGATAAAAAGATCTGCAGAGGTGCTGGAACTATATATAGGTCGTATTAGACTTAACTATGAAGATATGTGTGACAACGCTAATTCCGCGAATATGTCGGAGAGAACGCCGCTGGGGTTCTGGATCGCGCGGGCGCAAAGCGAAAGCGGGAACCTTGCAATCGACATGCGAGCAATGGAACATCTGCCAATGCATACACATGAGTGGGAGGAGTTCAATCCTAAACTCATAAATATGGTGAAGCTGTGGAATAGCGCCATGCGATGTAACGCATTACTCGAATGTTTATATTTTCACATGACATATCCGGATACAAGTGCAAATTTACAAAAAATAAAATGGCTTTTTAATCGTTTTTTCATTCTGAGAAGACGGATCAAACAGCTCAATATCGCGATTGAGGAAAGACGAAATCTGATTATTGAAACGAAATCGAAATCTATCTAGCTGTTCGGCCGCAAATATCTGCGCTCTTTACGAATAGTCGGGAAGCTTTCTTACTCGCGATGGAAGCTCGCGAAATAAATAAAATTTTATCGTTATTTTTTTACATAATTGACGTTCGTTTATTACATGAGAGAGCTAATCCATACCGCCGTGGAGATCATTTGTGAGTTCGTTAGATATCCGTGATAAGCATGAGGTCGCCGAGTCTGACGCTTTGGGCTAGCGCAATATAAAGGAGTACCTAATAATGACAAGAGAAGAATTCTTGCTTCGCATCGATCGACAGGCGCGGGGCTACGAGCTAGCTGGGAAGATAGAGGAGTGGAGCCACTGGCTTGGTTCGTCAATAGCTGCAATATGCAGTGCGATCGCTGGACTATCAATTGTCGCCAACGCAGGATCTTGGAATGAGCCATATGGTCGGGTGATCACAGGTGCACTTGCTATCGTGCCTGCGGTGTGGGCGGCATTAGATCAAGTCGTCGGCCTGCGAAAGCTAAGCGTATTTAACTACGGGATAGCACAAAAGTTGCGAGCTCTGCATGACATGGCACAAGGAGAGCAGCTTGGTTGCTCAACTCAAAAAATTATCAAGGAATACAGCGCTATAATGGCCAACGAGCACGACTCGTTCCAGACTTTGATCACTGGATCGGCAGACTTGGGGCGAGAAAAAAATGACGCGGAAATCGCCAAACTGCATGATATTGCCGACAAAATACGCGAGTAGAGTACCCGATATCTTTGAGCAACTTAGAGTTTAAGCGAAATTACTAGCTTGCATTAAGACCCCGCGTAGCTATTCAAGACCGCGCCAGCTGGATCAGGCGCTGATAGTCTTAAGGACGGTGGTGAGNATCCCTCAACTCAAAAAATTATCAAGGAATACAGCGCTATAATGGCCAACGAGCACGACTCGTTCCAGACTTTGATCACTGGATCGGCAGACTTGGGGCGAGAAAAAAATGACGCGGAAATCGCCAAACTGCATGATATTGCCGACAAAATACGCGAGTAGAGTACCCGATATCTTTGAGCAACTTAGAGTTTAAGCGAAATTACTAGCTTGCATTAAGACCCCGCGTAGCTATTCAAGACCGCGCCAGCTGGATCAGGCGCTGATAGTCTTAAGGACGGTGGTGAGGGTGTCGCCCCCCGAGAGGCGAGCCGCTTCGACGAGCGTGAGCACATCTGCCTCGCCGCCCACAAGGCCCGGTAGCCATTCGTCACCGTCCGCCGCACCACTGCCGGAGGCAGCGCGCGCTCGCAGGCGCTGTTCGTGACCGCTACTTGGCCGGGATGGTTGAGAAAGACCAGGAGCTGGTCGCGGGCTCACCCGATCTTTGCTTGCAGAGCGCGGGTCAGATCTTAGTAACCGTCGTCTTGGCGGCACCTTTCGGCCGCTCGGCTGAGCGTGGGATACGGAGCGGGTGGGGAGCTCCGTCCTATGTCGATGTCAGGGCGTATGGCTATGTCGGAGCCGGTGCGGCGCCTGGAGCTGTTCACCGGGACTGGCCGGCGGCGGACGTGGTCTGAAGCGGAGAAGGCGGCCATCGTCGCCGAGAGCGAGGCGCCCCACACCTCGATCAGCGCGGTGGCACGCCGACACGGATTGAGCGCCTCGCAGCTGTTCACGTGGCGGCGCTTAGCGCGTCAGGCGGTGACGGCCGAGTTGCGGTTTGTGCCGGCCGTGCTGGCGCCGGAGCTGCCGGAGCGGGCGCAGGTCGATCTGAGCGTGCCTTCACCTCGATGTGCCGCCTTCGCCGGGATCGAGATCGCGGTGGCGGACGCCACGGTGCGGGTCGGGCCGGAGGCGAGCGAGGCGCAGATCGCGGCAGTGATCCGGGCGCTGAAGGCCTCGGCATGATCGGGCCCTCCGGCGTCGTCCGCGTGATGCTGGCCACGCGGCCGGTGGATTTCCGCAAGGGCGTCGATGGACTGGCCGTGCTGGTGCGCGATGCCCTGGGCACCGATCCGTTCTCCGGCACCGTATACGTGTTTCGCGTATCCCTTCGATGAGGGCCGCCTTGCGGAGCTGACGCGCGGCTGTTGAGAACAGTGCGTATGTACAGTCATACGTACAGTGCACGGCGGCTACAGCGCCTCGAAGTCGTCGAGACCGGTCGGCGCCTGCGCTGGTCGGAAGACGAAAAGCTGCGCATCGTTCTGGAGAGCCTGCAGGGGCCGCGTCTGGTCTCGGCGACCGCGCGCCGGCACGGCATCTCGCGCTCATTGCTGCTGATCTGGCGGCGAGCGTTCGAAGCGAGCCGGTCGATGGCGGGGGCGGCCTTCGTGCCAGCAGTTGTGGTGCCCGCGGCGGAGACACCACCGGAACAGGCCAGTCGCACCGCGGCGTCTCCGATGGTGGGCCGGATGGTGATCGTGCTGGGCAGGGGCCGACGCGTCGTCGTCGACGCCGGCGTGGATGCTGCAGCGCTCGCCCGCGTCCTCGACGTTCTGGAACGGCGATGATCCCGGTCCCGTCGGCTGCTCGGGTTTGGATCGCCACAGGCGTCACCGATATGCGCCGCGGCATGAACGGTCTCGCGCTGCTGGTGCAGGAGGGGCTTGGTCGCGATCCCCACGCCGGCGATCTGTACGTGTTCCGTGGACGGCGCGGCGACCTGATCAAATGCCTCTGGCACGATGGCCTTGGGCTGTCGCTCTACGCCAAACGATTGGAACGGGGCCGCTTCCTCTGGCCGACGCCGGCAGCCGGTGCCGTGGCGATCACCCCCGCTCAGCTCGGCTATCTCTTGGAAGGGATCGATTGGCGCCACCCGCAGCGGACCTGGCGCCCTGCTGCGGCGGGGTGACTCAGGCCCGGCTTGTCCACAGCCCGGCTTGCCCGGAAGGTCAGCGAATCAGCTCTGATGGCCGGCATGGTCCTGGCCGGCTCCTCCCTGCCCGACGACGTTGACGCCCTCAAGCGCATCGTGTTGGCGCGCGAGGCGGAGTTAGCGGCCGCGCAGGCCGAGATCGACCGAGCCAAGGCGCGAGAGACCAGCGCCGAGGCGATGATCCTGCATCTGCGGCTCGCGGTCGAGAAGATGCGGCGCGAGCTCTACGGCCAGCGCTCGGAGCGCGGCGGGCGCCTGCTTGATCAGCTGGAGCTCGAACTGGAGGAGCTGGAGGCGAGCCTCGCCGAGGACGAGCTGACGGCCGAGACAGCAACGCAAGCACAGGGCAGCGTTCCGCGTGCGCCACGCCGCCGATCCGGCTCGCGCCGGCCGCTGCCCGAGCATCTGCCGCGCGAACGGGTCCTCGTGCCCGGCCCGACGGCCTGCACCTGCTGCGGCTCGACCCGGCTGGCCAAGCTGGGTGAGGACATCACCGAGACGCTGGAGCTGGTGCCACGCGCGTGGAAGGTGGTGCAGCACGTTCGGGAGAAGTTCACCTGCCGCGCCTGTGAGGCGATCTCCCAGGCACCCGCTCCCTTCCACGTCCTGCCGCGCGGCTTTGCCGGTCCGAACCTGCTGGCCTGCGTGCTGTTCGAGAAGTACGGGCAGCACCAGCCTCTGAACCGGCAAGCGGAGCGCTATGCTCGCGAAGGCGTGCCGATCAGCCTGTCGACCCTGGCCGATCAGGTCGGCGGCTGCGCCAGCCTGCTGCGGCCGCTGGTCGAACGGATCCGCGCTCACGTGCTGGCCGGTGCTCGTCTGCATGCCGACGACACGCCGGTGCCGATCCTGGCCAAAGGCAAGGCCGCGACCGGGCGGGCCTGGGTGTACGTGCGCGACGACCGGCCGTTCGGCGGCCGCGACCCACCGGCAGCGCTGTTCCAGTTCTCGCCTGATCGCATGGGCGAGCATGCCGAGCGCCACCTCGGCGGGTTCAGCGGTGTGTTGCAGGCCGATGCCTTCGCCGGCTTCAACCGGCTCTACGACCCCGCGCGCCATCCGGGGCCGCTTGTCGAGGCGGCGTGCTGGGCCCACGCGCGTCGCCGATTCTTCGTGCTGGCCGACATCGCCGCCAAGGTGCGTGGGCGGTTGCCGGTGCTGGCTCCGCTCGCATTGGCGGCGGTCGAGCGCATCGATGCGATCTTTGCAGCCGAGCGGGAGATCAACGGCCTCGACGCTGCCGCCCGTCTCATGGTCCGGCGTGAGCGCCTTGCTCCGCTCGTGGCCGGGCTGGAGACCTGTATGCGGACCGAGCGGACTCGGCTCTCGCGCCATGCCGACGTCGCCAAAGCGATGGACTATATGCTCAAGCGCTGGTCGGCCTTTGAGCGCATCGTGCACGACGGGCGGATCTGCCTGACGAACAACGCGGCGGAACGGGCGCTGCGCGGCATCGCGCTGGGCAGGAAAGCCTGGCTGTTTGCCGGGTCGACGCGCGGCGGCGAGCGCGCGGCCGCGATGTATACGCTGATCCAGACCGCCCGCCTCAACGGCATCGACCCGCAGGCGTGGCTGGCTGATGTGCTCGCGCGCATCAACGAACACCCCGCGCGTGACCTCGATGCCTTGCTGCCGTGGCACTGGCGGCAGGGTGCCGCCACTCCGCTCGTCGCCAACGCCGCCTGACGCCACCGATCTATCACGACCGGAATGCCTGCGGCCCAGGCCGGATGCTTACTGTTTCGCTCGAAGCGGGCGGACAGGATCAAGCTTCTGTTCTGGGACGGCGGCGGCGTGGTTCTGGTGGCCAAGCGTCCGGAGGCCGGCCAGTTCTGCTGGCCGAGGATCGAGGACGGCGTCGTGCGGCTCACGGCGGCCCAGCTCTCGGCCCTGCTCGAGGGGCTGAACTGGAAGCGCGTGCACGAGGCCCATGAGGTGACCGCGCCAACGGTGGCAGGTTGAACAAAAAAGTAAGCAAGCCGAGGTTTGCCACGCTGGTAAGTGCCTGATGGATCTGCTCTAATCGGCTTCGTGGCTGCCTCTGCTTCACCCTCGCCCGACGATCCCGAGACGCTCAAGGTGCTGCTCGCCGAGGAGCGGGCCGAGAACGAGCGGCTGCGCCAGATCATCAAGGCTATGCAGCGTCACCGTTTCGGGCGCCGCGCCGAGAGCCTGCCCGAGGACCAGCTCCTGCTCGGTCTCGAGGAGGCCGAGCAGGTCGAAGCCACTGACCACGCCACCGAGGAGAGCGCACCGGCGGTGAAGGCCGAGCGCACGACGCGGCGACGCGCGAACCGGGGCGCCTTGCCTGCCCACCTGCCGCGCGTCGAGCGCGTGGTCGACGTCGAGAGCACCGTCTGTCCCTGTTGCTCGGGCAGCCTGCATCGGATCGGCGAGGACGTGTCCGAGCGCCTCGACGTGGTGCCGGCCCAGGTGCGAGTGATCGTGATCCGGCGCCCGCGCTACGCTTGCCGCGCCTGCGAGGACGTCGTCGTGCAGGCCCCCGCGCCCGCCCGGCTGATCGAGGGCGGCTTGCCCACCGACGACCTCGTCGCGCAGGTCCTCGTCTCCAAGTACGCCGACCACCTGCCGCTCTACCGGCAGGCGCAGATCCTCGCCCGCCAAGGCGTTCACCTCGACCGCTCGACGCTCGCCGACTGGGTCGGGCGTGCAGCCTTCCTGCTCCGCCCCGTCCACGAGCGGCTGCTCGAGACGCTGAAGCGGTCGGAGAAGCTGTTCGCCGACGAGACCACGGCACCGGTGCTCGACCCGGGTCGAGGTCGCACGAAGACGGGGCAGCTCTGGGCCTACGCGAGGGACGATCGGCCCTGGGGCGGAGCCGACCCACCCGGCGTCGCCTACGTCTACGCGCCCGATCGCACGGCCGAGCGGCCGATCACGCACCTCTCCGGCTTCCGGGGCGTGCTGCAGGTGGATGGCTACGAGGGCTACAAGGCGCTTGCGAAGCGGGGCGAGGTGCACCTGGCCTTCTGCTGGAGCCATGTGCGTCGGGCCTTCTACGATTTGGACAGGCCGATCGCGGTCGAGGCGCTGGCGCGCATCGCGCGGCTCTACCGGATTGAGGCCGAGATCCGCGGCCGCCCAGCCGAGGAGCGCCGCGCCGCACGGCAGGCGCGCAGCCGCCCGATCCTCGAGGCTCTGGAGCCGTGGCTGCGCGACAAGCTCGGGCTGATCAGCCAGAAGAGCAAGCTGGCCGAGGCGATCCGCTATGCCCTGAGCCGCTGGGCGGGGCTGAGCCTGTTCCTCACTGACGGGCGGGTCGAGATCGACTTGAACGTGGTGGAGCGCGCCATCCGGCCCCTGGCCCTGACGAGAAAGAACGCTCTCTTCGCCGGTTCGGATGGCGGGGCGGAGCACTGGGCGGTGATCGCCTCGCTGGTGGAAACCTGCAAACTCGTCAGCGTCGAGCCGCGCGCCTACCTCGCTGACGTGATCACCCGCATCGTCGAGGGCCACCCTAACAGCCGCCTCGACGAGCTGCTGCCCTGGGCCTTCCCTGCCACGCCCACCGCCAAGGCCGTGGCCTGAGAACACCGCATACGATCTTAGCGGCTCGGGCGGACAGGACCTCCGTCAGCTGCCGCTGCAGCGTCCGGCGCTTGGCCGAGAGCGTCGAGGCGGCCAGGTCGGTGACGCGCTCGGCCAGGCTGAACACGCTTCCCAGCCAGAGTTGTAGGCGCTGCGGCACGGGGTCGTCGCTCACCTCGACCGCGCAGGCCACGTAGCGCGCCAGATGCGCCAAGCAGGTCTGGTGCCGCTCACCGTGGCCCTGCTGGGCGGTGTAGCGATCCGACAGCCACACGGACGGCCGGTGTCCGTCCATCATCGCGTGCACCACGAAGGCGGCCCGCGTGGAGGCCGCGTGATTTTGTGTTTCTAACTACTCAGTGTATATAGCCATTGATGTATCCCCGTTTAGATACACAGTATATCGTATATTTTATCACGATTCTTACATTATGCATATAGGGGTAACATGTTCTCAGCGCCCAGCGCGGCCGCCTGTTCAGCGAGGTCATGATCCCGCCCGATCTCACTGCCTTGGATAGGAGGCTTAAACATCGGGGCGCCCTCAACCTTGGTCCGTATGCTGACACACAGCATACTGCCTCCATTTGAGGAATGTGCACGGATTAGGCAATCCGAGCCAGGAAAGATTTTCGCCACTCGAGGAACTCACTTTCCTCCGCAAGTGTTTCTTGAAGCTTTGTCAAAGTCCACTTGTGATACGAACGCAGTGCGTACGGTGGCGAAGGGAAGTTATTCATCATCTCGATCTGGCTTTTGACCATATCGAGCAGGGGTAGGACATTGTTTATATCTCGGACCAGCGTGGCCTTCATCATCGAGATGATTTCCATATTACCTGCCTTAAATAATTTCTCGCCGGCTATAATATTCATTGATCTATACATTCTGATCTGATCGGATGGGTAAATTGTTTTCATGAATGCAACAAGGTCGTCAGATATACGATCACCATCTGGAAGATCAGGAAAATATAGAGTCAGCATTATCTCCTGAGGGGATTTGACGGTTTGAGATTTTCCAATCTTTGCTGTCGCGGCATCTATCCTGCGGCCGAAAGTCTCGACCATCTTCTTCGCCATATTATGTGCAATCTGAGTTAATGGGATCGGCTCATTTCTGATGAGATCGTACCGGCTCACCTTAGCAAGAGCATTCACCCAATCGGCTTCGGGCAGCTGCGTGAAGCACGCTTCGGTGTCGACGGGTTCCAATTTACATTGTCTCGATAGAAGTGAATTGGGCGTCACCAACTCTGGAGGTCGACCATCTATCATAAGTTCAATATTTAGCCGTCGATAGGCTTCACCGACAAGTTGTGAGCAAAAGTAGGTGCCTTCCGTGCTGCCTACAAATGGGATTTTTGTTCCGAAAACTCCACGCCAGTTATAGTCCTTACTCACCTCCGTATGGATTGCGGCGAAGAGACCCATGCTTGACCATTCTTCGAGCCATTCGATATTGATCCCGTTTGGATGTTCAGGATGTCGGAGAACTAAGTAGTTGTTGGGCTTGTCAGTGGTGATGCGAGCCGCAAGAATTGAGCGAACACCCTCGTCGGCCTCCATGATATAACCCATGCCAATATAGATGAAGGCATGAGAAAATCGAGCTGACACTCTCTCGTCAAATTCTTTAATCCGATCACCCGCTTTGATGAGCGATGAAATTTTCCCATCGCTCGTTTCGAGTATCACATCGCCAGTCTTCAGTTTCTCCGAGTCCAGAAAGCTATAAGCCATTGGTAGCCCCTTCCCGAACAATTTAAGAAGCATGTAAGTTTGCAGGTAACGGAAAACATGCACGCATTCATTGCTCCCAGCCGAGCAGAATGTCCGGTGCCAAGAAGCACATCATCTCAGCGACTTTGGCCAATGCGATGAGCGCTCTGCAGCGGCGAGCTGCCGAAGCGGGCGTGACGGGTAAGCTGGCGCTGTTTCCTGCAAGAGACAGCGCCATGTCATCCCTGCCGACCCGCTTCGCCGGGATCATCCTGGCGTTCGCGCCGCTGTTCGTCCATCGTTCCTGACGCCATGCCCGGCTCCTCCTGATCGGCTCGATCCTGGTTCCCGGTCGGCGCACCGTGAAGAGCGTGCTGCGAATCACGGGCCACACGCGGGACCGGCACTTCGTCAACGTCCACTGTGTGCTCAATCGCGCCGCTTGGTGCCCCCGGACCGGGAGCTCGAAGCCGATCACCTCGTCGTCGTAGAAGATTAGCGACTTGCGCCTTCTCGCCGGGGCGTTTTCTACAAACCGCTTGGTCCCCGGCCACCGACCGCCCCAAACTGAGGATCGAGCAGCGTCCGCGGGGCGATAGACAGGCCTCCTACATTGCGACGATTGAAGGCGTCGATGTATTCGGAGCGGAGTCCCCGGCTGGCGAAGCTTGGCTCTTCTCGGCAGAGTCGTTGAGGGCCGTCCGGTATGCCGAGACCGACCCGGCCGACCGCTACGCTGAATTGACCCTCGAACTCGGCGACGAGATGAAGGGAACGGTGCGGGTGCGCCAAGCGCTCTACTGGTCCGACAGCCCAATTGTCGAGCTAAAGGCACTCGACCCCGGCGAGCGTATCGACGGGTGAGTTGGAGGTTGCGCGCGACGGCAGACGGTCAACACTAGGGTCTGGACTCGATCAGCACCAGAACGCGATCACGGCGGCCAGGGCGAGAGCGGAGGCGTAGTTGCGGGCCAGCTTGTCGTAGCAGGTGGCAATCCGGCGGAAGTCCTTGAGACGGCAGAAGGCGGCCTCGATGCGCCAGCGTTCTTGATAGCGGCGCTTGTCGTGGCGCAGCGTGCGCTTGCGGGCGCGGGTGCCGGGGATGACGGGGGTGATGCCCTTCTCCCGCAGATCAGCCCGCAGCCAATCGGCGTCGTAGCCCTTATCGGCGATCAGGCGTCGCAAGCGGC
>NZ_JBKIBX010000069.1:0-22906 GCF_046557895.1 Methylobacterium oryzisoli
CTACCTCACACCCGAGCAAGCCGAGCGGAACGCGAGCTAAAACCCGTGTCCGCGAAATCGGGGGAGGATCAGAAGTGCGGCGGCTACATGGCTCCAACTGACCCAAAGCGGCCTCTCGAGAAGCGCGTCAGGAATATCCGGTTGCGAGCGTTTTCCGGACATTTGATTTCCTGACACGTCTCCCTGACATCCGCGGCAATGCGGGTCTACCGCGTACAGCACGTCAGCGAGGGCGGCGGTGAGATGCGACTATCGCACCTCAATCCGCGCCGAACCCGCCCGCGACGACTCGCTCGCCGAGTTTTCGATCCACCGTCTGGACCGTCCGGTCGATCTCGGCGTCAGGCGTGCCGAGCTGATGCGAGATCAACTTCACCAGCACGTCGACCCGCTCGATGTAGGGCGCCCCGCTCGCCACCGCACGAGCCGCTGAGGAGGGCTTGAGCAGGCTCTCGGCCGCCTTGGCATACTTCTCGAACGGCACCTGATCCTGCGGGTCGGCACCCAGCTGTCGGGCGATGGCTTCCACGTGCTCGTAGACCGCGCGTGAACGCGCCAGGTCGCCGTGCACCGCATCGCGGATCGATTGCGGCTCCTGCGGCGTGACGCAACGATAGTTCCCAGTCAGCAGCATCGACCATTTCGCCAGGGGGACAAACAGCGACTCGAACACCTTCAGCTTCACCGGTACGTCCTGCCCGCTGAGCCGCACCGCGTCGATGTCGGCCTCCAGCTCCCGAAGCAGCCGGTTGTGCGCCTCGTTCGCGAACAGCGCCGCCTTGAAGTTCGTCGGCAGCCCGACATGGAGGACGTTCGCCCCCTCGTCCGGCGGGCGGAAGGCTTGCGGGTCGGGTGAGCAGAGGGAGATCAACCCCGGCTCAAACTGGTCCCAGACCCAGGCATTGGTGTAGGCATCCTCTAGGTCCATGTTCGCGAGCGCCGGGATCCGCTTAAGGTACGGCAGGGGCGGCATGTTCATGAGCGAGAGACAGGGTAGCTTGGCCTCGGCGATCCGGATCATCAGGACCCGGATCGTGTGATCGTTATATTGCGGCTCCTGCATCGCGAGAACGACCAGATCGTAGCCGGACACGTCCACGTCTTCCGGCGGCATCGCCTCCAAGGTGCCGGGCAGGTCGCGCGATCGGATCGCCCGGTGGTCCGCCTCATCACGCAGCTTGATGCGAACTTCCGTGCCCTCACGATTGATCAGGTCTGCTGTTTTCTGCCGGCAGACCAGGGCCGCGTTGTGACCGGCCATCAGCAGCTTCGTCGCGAGCAGGGAGCCGTAGGAGGCTCCTAGGATCAGAACGTTGCGTGTCATGCTTTCTCTCCCAGGTTAATAGCCTTCGGAACGCTGCATGATCACCGTGCCGGCGTTCTCATCCACCAGCGTCAGCCGAGGACCAGCGATGCCATTTATCCGAGCCCACCCTTCGATTTGCGGGTTGAGGAGCGTAGGCCGGTCTCACCCAGAAGAGGCGTTGCAGACGCGGAGAGTTTAGCGATGTGCGTCAGAGGGCATTCCAGGCATCAGCGGAGGCGCAAAATTGCCGTCCACGATCGCAGCTGCAGACAAGATCAACCCTAAGGCAGAAACGTAAATCAAGACAAAAACATCGCGATTGCCGCCAATCGTAGCTAGCACGAGACCGGCGAAGGGAACGCTCTGCAAGGCGAGTGCAGCTGCAATGTTCATTCCGGACCTTTCGGAGGTCGGTGAGCCGAGTTCGACTCGCTGTCAGAATTACAAATTTAAGATGCTCTGCCCAGTGTCGGTTCGTTCAAGGGACTAGGTGGCAAGGCATGGGCCACTCTCAGAGGAGAGGGCCCATGTTTCACGCCATTGTCAGCAGCGATCCTGGCAGGTCAGCCCGCCCCGCCGAACCGGGGCGCGCTGAGGCTCAGGCGTGAGCGAGGGCGCCGGTAGGCGCAGCCACGCCGTTGGCGGCGTGATGACGCTTGAGCATCGGGCGCAGCACCGCCACTGCCAGGGCGGCGGCGATCAGGTCCATCGTCGCCACCGTGTAGAGCACCGTCGACCAGGTGCCGGTCGCCTGCATGATCAGGTTGCCGATCGGCACGAACAGCGCCGCAAAACCCTTGGCGCAGTAGAGAACGCCGTAGATCTTGCCGATGTGCTTGGAGCCGAACGTATCGGCAGCGGTCGCGCTGAACAGTGAGTACACCTCGCCCCAGGCCAGGAACACGATGCCCGACAGGATCACGAACGCCCACGGGTTCGAGCCGAAGTAGCCCAGCGCCACGATGCCGATCCCCTCCATCGCGAAGGCGATGAACATCGTCTTCTCACGCCCGATCCGGTCCGAGATCCAGCCGAACAGCGGCCGCGAGATGCCGTTCATGACGCGGTCGAGCATCAGAGCGAAGGGCAGCGCCGCCATGGCGAAGAAGTACAGGTTCACCTGGAAGTTCTTCACCCCCAGATCCGTCGCGATGACGCCGAGCTGGGCCACCGCCATCAGCCCGCCCGTCACCGTGCAGGTGAACATCAGCAGCATGACGTAGAAGACCGGCGTGCGCAGTGCCTCGCCGAGCGTGTAGTCGCGACGCGACTGCAGCACCTTGGTCGAGTACCTGACCTCGTCCTTGCCCGGCGAACGCATGAAGGCGGCGGCCAGCATGATGACCGCGCCCTGGATCAGGCCGAAGACGAAGAAGGCCTGGGCGTAGCTGCCCGCGTCGATCATCTTGGCGATCGGCAGGATGGTCAGCGCCGAGCCGGCGCCGTAGCCGCCCGCCGTCAGACCCACAGCCAGGCCGCGCTTGTCCGGGAACCACTTGAGAGCGTTGTTGACGCAGGTCGCGTAGACGCAGCCCACGCCGATGCCGCCGGCCACCGAGCCGAGATAGAAGCCGCTGAGCGAGGTGGCGTACGAGTTGATGACCCAGGCCAGGCCGGTCATCAGGCCGCCGAACATGACGACGCGGCTGGGACCGTACTTGTCGATGAAGTAGCCCTCGATCGGGGTGAGCCAAGTCTGCACGACCACGAAGATGGTGAAGGCGACTTGGATGGCGGCGCGATCCCAGCCGAAGGTCCTCTGGATCTCGGGAACGAACAGGGTCCAGGCGTACTGGATGTTGGCGGCGGCCACCATGCAGGTGACGCCAAATACAATCTGTAACCAGCGATTAGCGGACGGTTTCACCGCGGCTGGCGCGACAACGGGCGTTACCATGGGCGTTCTCCCTTGTCCTGGGCGGACATCTGACGGCCTTTTGGTTGGGACGAGCCCTGTGCGACGCCGTCTTCGGCTACGGCGAATCATGATCCGCTACAGGGTGCGATGTATGCAGTATTTGGTATGCCAGCCTCCGTGGCAAGCAGAATAATTCTGCTGCTGTGCTTGGAGGGCCGGTCGCAGACGCGAGCGGGCCCGCGTTCACGAGTCGTTAGGCATACCCGCCCAGCGTGCCGCCTCCGCTCCGGAGCCGGCCCATGATCCTCCACACCCTCGCCCTCAAGCTGGAGCGGCAAGCCCAAGGCGACTTCAAGGGCCGGCACTTCGAGGCCATGCTCGTCATCCAGGCCGTCTCCCGGCCCCTTCGTTGCTTGGGATCGATGGACCGGCGCCGAGCAGAGATATCGGTTCCTTACGCCGCTCTTATGCGAATCGCGTGCGTGAGGACCGGGAGCACGGCTGGCGAGCTGCCGCTAGGCCTGCTGCTGAGTTGACCTGACCGGCTGGCTTTGGAACGGGCTGTCACTGCCAAACGGTACCCAGAGGCCAACCAAGCCGGAGATGAATCGCGCGCCCGTCTCGACAACGCTCGGCACGAAACCTCCCAAACGGGGCGGCGCAGGCTAAGCAGCGCAGCCGTGGTCTACAAACATCCGCTCGACAGCGTCGCAAGCCGTCGCGATACCATCCTCTCGAGCCATACGCGCCCGAACTTCTGAGCAAGCGACAGCCACTGCGTCCGACGCGAGCAACTTGCCGATCACACGGCTGGTCCGAGCCGGCGTGAACTGCCAATGGCTCAAGGTGGTACCAGCCCCCAAACACCTGACGCGACGTCCCTCGTCTGCATGGTCGAACGCCAGAGGCACAACCAGCTGCGGACATCCCGCAGCGAGCGCCTGCGCCACCGTGCCGATCCCGCCATGATGGATCAACGCCGCGCAGGCGGGCAGCAGTCGGCTCAGCGGTGCGTAGGTCGTGTGGTGGATGTCCGTGGGTAGGCCGTCGGGGATCTGTTCCCCGCGGGGCGCTAAGAGGACACCGCGCCGTCCCAGCCGACGGCACACGGCTACCGCCGTCGCGAAGAACTGGTTGGCGCGGACCATCGCGGAGCCGTAGGTGAACGCGAGGGGCGGCGTGCCGGCGGTCAGGAAGGACTTCAGTTCGGGTGGAAGCTGGTCGGTGTCGCCGTGGATGTCGGCGAGCGGGAAGCCGGTCTGTGCCAGCTGCACCGGCCAATCCGGTTGAGGTGGCGCGTACCAGCCCGGTACCGCGAGCAGCACCCGCTGCGGACTGTGCCACCAGTGGCGCAATCGCTTGACCGGAGGAAGACCGAGGCTGGCTCGGAAGGCATTCAGCTGCGGAAGGGCCGCGGGTCCGATCACCACCTTGTCGGCACCGCGACCGAGCCAGTGACGCAGGCCGACCGGCAGCGCGTCCGGCAGCGGCAGCCCTGGCAGGCGCGGCGGGGCGAGCCGGCTCTCGACGAGCATTGGCATGAGGTGGAGGGTCGCGAGCGAGAGGCCGAGCCGGTCCTGCGCGACGCGAGCCCCGAACGCGAGCGAGGAGGCCACCGCGACGTCGATACCTGGGCGGCATTGTGCTTCGAGCCAGCGGTAGACCGGCTCGGCTGCCGCCGCGGCGGCCGTGAACAGAAGGCGGGCGCCCCGGATGGGTCGCCAGAGCCAAGGCGTGCCGACGACGCGGTCGAAGTCCGCCTGCGTGCCGATGGGGGTGAACGACAGGCCGGCGCGTGCCGCAAGCGCCGAGAAGGTTGCGGGCGCGGCGAGGCTGACCGCATAGCCGCGTGCTTTGAGCGCGGCGCCGAGCGCGATGAAGGGCAGAACGTCGCCGTGCGTGCCCAGCACCACGAGGAACACACGTCTGTCACCTCGTCCGCTCATGGCTGGCGACCGTCGAGGAGGTGTGCGGGCCGAACCCAGGGTTGGAGGCGCTAGCACCTGACCCGCCGTTTCGCTCCGAGGGTTCGACCAACGCGGAAACGCACGCAGCCTCGCACGGGCCGCAGGGTGGTTCCCCCACAAAGGTCAGCTGGCGGGCAGCGCCTTCTCGCGGCGATCGAGGGCCGGGTCTCGATGTGCCGGCTCTCGAAAGGTCCGCTGTCGGGTGGAAGAGCGGCCACTCCGGCAGCGCTGATACAATTTCCGCTTGTGGCGCACAGCCGAACAGGCCTGACGTGAACTCCTGACCTCTTCCGGACATTCAAACTTGTCAGTCCCGACGTCCGCTCTGGAGTATGAAGCGGACCTGCAAGCGGCGGCCACAACGTCAGCAGGTTCGGCTACATCGGCGACCCGCTGGAACACCGGCCGGCGCAAGCGCTTTGCCACCCGGTCGGGGCATCTCGGGCAATGGGCGGCGAACATGCGGGAATACGGAGCCTCGTTCGGTATCGGGTTCGTTGCGGGGATGCGCAGCATGTCCGCCTGCGCCGCGTTGACTTGGGCCGCATCGCAGGGCCGGACGCGCGGCGACGTCATCCCGTTGGGACCCGGCGCCAGGGCCCTCGCCACGACGGCCGCCCTCGCCGAGATGGCGGGTGACAAGATGCCCTTCGCCCCGGACCGCCGCATTCCGCCATCGTTCGCGTTCAGGCTCGCTATCGGGGCGGTCGGGGGCTGGGCGCTGACCGGGCGGGGCGCCTCGCCCCGGTCCGGCGCCTTGGCCGGCGTGGCGGGGGCGATCGCCGGCACGCTCCTCGGGCGCGCCGCGCGGGGCCCGGATTCACGAACGTGGGCCGGCCGTTCTCGGGGATTGACCGAGGACGCTGTCGCCGCCGGCTTGGCCACGCTGGTGGTCGCATCCGCGGACCATCACGGGTGGCGCAACCCGTCGGAGGGGCCCCGACAGATCCGATAGCGGAAGCCTTCCTACCTGGCGCTCCGCCGGAAGGGCTCCGGATCGGCGAGGCGGTACCGCGTGCGCGGCCTGCCCTCGGAACGCACCTCGAAGGGCCTTCGTTGCAGACACGAACCGAGGAGACGAGCGATGGCGGGCAAGAGCTTGAAGAAGGGCGACGAGGTGAAGTGGGATGCCGCCGGCGGCGAGGCTCACGGCACCGTCGTCAAGAAGGAGACCGGCACCACGAAGGTGAAGGGCCACACGGCCAAGGCGTCGCCGGCCGATCCTCAGTACAGGGTCAAGAGCGACAAGTCGGGCAAGGAGGCGGTCCACAAGGCGACCGAACTCAAGAAGGCTTAACGACGGGAAGCACACGGCTCCGGAAGCGGGCCTTCCTAAACCGGCATCCTGAAGGTGAAGGTCGTCGAGCCGGGGACGGAGATCGCTTCCAGCGTCCCGCCATGGGCCTTGGCGATCTCGGAGGCGATGTAGAGGCCGAGGCCGAGACCCTGCTGGCTCGGGCGCTCGGAGGCACGCACGAACGGCCTGAAGAGGCTGGGCATCGCCTCGGGCGGGATCGGCATGCCACCGTTCGTGACCGCGAGTTCGACGCCGCCGTCCACCATGACCCCGCGCACCCGGATCGGTGCATCCTCGCCGCCGTGGGTCACCGCGTTGGCCACGAGGTTGGACAGCAACTGACCGATCCGGACCGGGTCGCACCGGCAGGCGCCGATGCCGTCGAGCTCGGCCTCGATGCGGCGGTCGGGATGGCTGCCCCGGATCTCGTCGACAACCTGGCGGAGCATCGGGGCAAGCGGCACCGTGTCGGTCTTTTCCACGGCGATGCCGCCGCCCAAGCGCCCACGCGCGAAGTCGAGCACGTCGTCGATCAGCCCGGCCATCCGACTGACGCTCTTGCCCACCAGCTCCAGGATGCCGCGGCCGCGCTCCGACAGGACCTCGCGCGCCAAGAGCTTCGTCCCGGCATCAATGGATGCGAGCGGGTTGCGCAGGTCATGGCCGAGGACGGCGATGAACTGCTCGCGGAGCTCGGAGGTCGCCCGCTCGTCGTCGAGGGTTTCGGTGCGGCTCGCGAGGTCCGCGCGACTGACGGCCAAGTCGGCTCGGCTTGCGGCGAGATCGCTCGCGCCCGCGGCCAGCTGTCGGTGCGCGTCGACGTGGAAGGCGATGAGGTCGGCGAACATCTTGAACATGCCGACCAACCAGGGGGAGGACAGGTCGCGCGGCGTCCGGTCGAGGGCGCACAACGTGCCGAAGACGTCGCCCCCCGGCAGCACGATGGGCGTCGAGACGTAGCTGCGAAAGCCGTACATCGCCGGGGTGGGATGGCGGCAAAAGATGGAATCGTTCTCGACGTCGGAGATCACGACGGGTTCGAGGGCGTCGCGGACCTCGTTGCAGATGGTCGTCTCGACGTTGAGCTCGCGGCCGGGAGCGAGCCCGAAGCCGATCTCGTCCCGGACGCCGCAGGCGATCCAACGGTCCTCGGTAACCCGGGCGACGGCCGCGAAGCCCATGCCCGTTGTCCTGCAGACCACCTCCAGGATGGTCGGGATGGCCGCGATGCGAGCGACCAGGTCCACCGCATTCGCTCGTTCGTTCGACACCACCAAGTCCGTTCCGCAGCCCCGTCGATTGCGCGCCATCCTAGCTTCAGCGCCGGGGGCATCCTAGCGGCAAGGTCCCGTTACGGTGAAGGACCGCCCTCGACGCCGGCGGGCGAAGGCTCTCAAGCACTCCGGTCCCGATCCGAGACCAAGCGAAGGCGCGGGGTGCCGAGGCCCGCCATCGCCGCGGCGACCTTGCGTTCGAGCTCGCCGTCCCGGAACGGCTTCAGCACGATGCCCTCGACCCCGACGGATCCGGCCTGCGTCAGGGCGGCGGTGTCGGCGTACCCGGGCCTGCCGGTGGTGCTGGCCAGCGGCTACAGCGCGGTGCTCGCCGAGGAAGGCTCGCGCGGGTTCGAGTTGCTGCAGAAGCCGTACTCGGTCGAGGCGATCTCGCGGGTCCTACGCAAGGTCATCCGCCAAAGAGCGACTTGACGGGTCCCCGGGTTTCGACGCGTCCCTGTGCCCCGCATCCTCGCCCGACAGGTCCTGGCCGCCGTTCCCGCTCCACGGGGCGAAGGGTCGCGCGAGCTGGCTACGCAGGACCGCAACCCGTAGGGCTATCCCAGGTTTATCCGCAGTCCGGCGGGCTGGATGCCGGTATGAGGATCTGACCTTGCACGTTCGGGACGACGCGAAGCCGCTGAGGCCGGATCTGGAAGTTCTCCTGGCCGCGGTCGAGGCGTCGGGCGAAGCCATCCTGATCACCTCCGCCGAGCTGGACGAGCCGGGCCCGTGCATCGAGTACGTCAACCCCGCCTTCACCCGCATGACCGGCTACGAGGCGCAAGAGGTCGTCGGCCGTTCGCCGCGCATGCTCCAGGGCCCCAAGACGGACCGCGCGGTGCTGGACGCGTTGCGCGCTTCCCTGGCGGCCGGCGAGCCCGCCCAGGGCGAGGCAGTGAACTACCGCAAGGACGGCTCGACCTACGTCGTCGAGTGGCTGATCACCCCGGTGCGCGAAGCGGATGGGCGCATCACCCGCTGGATCTCGGCGCAACGCGACACCACCGAGCGGCGAGCCTACGAGGACCGGCAGGCGCTCATGGTGCGTGAGTTGCACCACCGGGTGAAGAACACGCTCGCCACCGTGCAGGCCGTGCTGAACGCCACTATGCGCTCGTCCCTCTCGACGGCCGAGTTCACCCAGGCCCTGTCGGGTCGGATCGCGTCGCTGGCCCGCACGCACGCGCTGATCACCGAGGACCTTGCCCAGGCCGCCTCGTTCGACGGGCTGCTGCAGGCCGAGCTCGATCCCTACGACGAGCGCGGGCGCCTCGCGCTCGAAGGCCCCCGGGTCGTGCTGCCATCGGAGCTCGCCGTACCGGTCGGCATGGCGCTCCATGAGCTGACCACCAACGCCCTACGGCACGGCTCGCTCGCCGACCCGAACGGCCGGCTCCAGGTGACCTGGTGGGTCGAGGATGGGCCCTGTGGCCGCGCCCTGCGCTGGGACTGGGCCGAGCATGACGGGCCTCCCGCCGGGCACCCCACCCGCGAGGGCTTCGGCCACCGCCTCCTCAACAAGGTGCTGGCCGCTCAGACGGGTGCCGAGGTCGATGTCGCGTTCGCGCCAGACGGGCTGAGGGTCTCCGTGCGCATGCCGCTGCCCGGCCCCGCCGCCTGAGGCTACCTATCCCGTTTGGGCCACAGGGCGACGACGTTGCCGACCTCAGCCACCGGAACGGATGCCGTCCCGAGCACCTCGGCGACCTTGCGGGCGAGTTGCTCGCGTTTGAACGGCTTGCCGACCAAGTGCACGCCGTCGTCGAGTCGGCCATGGTGCACGATGGAATTCTCGGTGTAGCCCGACATGAACACCACCCGCACCTCGGGGCGGATGGCCTGGACGCGCTCGGCGAGTTCGCGCCCGCGCACACGACCCGGCAGCACCACGTCGGTGAGCAGCAGGTCGATGGCGGAGGCGTTCGCACCGAACATCCGCAAGCCCTCCTCGCCGTCGGCCGCCTCAAGCACCCGGTAACCGAGGTCGGCGAGGATTGCACAGGCGATCTCGCGCACCGCCGCCTCGTCCTCCACCACCAGCACCGTCGCGGAGCCGCGTGGCAGCTCTATCGGCTCTACCCTACGCTGGGGCGCCGCCGCGGCGCGCACCGCACGCGGCAGGTAAATCTTAACGGTCGTGCCCTCGCCGGGCTCGGAGTAGATCTTCACGTGCCCGCCCGACTGCTTGACGAAGCCGAAGACCATGGCGAGGCCGAGGCCTGTTCCCTTGCCGTCGGGCTTGGTCGTGAAGAACGGCTCGAAGACGCGCGCCAGCACCTCCGGCGCCATGCCGTGGCCTGTGTCGGAGACCGCCACCATGGCGTAATCGCCGGGCAAGACCTCGGCGTGGTGCCGGGCGTATTCGAGGTCGAGCACCTTGTTGCCGAGCTCGATCGTAAGCCGCCCCCCGCCCGGCATCGCGTCGCGGGCGTTCAGCGCGAGGTTCAGCACCGCGCTCTCCAGCTGCGCCGGGTCGGCCATGGCAGGCCAGAGCCCGGCGGTCTCGACGTAGCGGACCTCGATGTGCTCGCCGAGGGTGCGGCGGAGCAACGGGACCAAGTCCGGTATGGTCGCGGCGAGGTCGATGGCGGCGGGCGCGAGCGGCTGCTTGCGGGCGAAGGCGAGAAGCTGCCCGGTGAGCGTCGCGCCGCGCTGGGCCGCCCATGCGGCCCGCTCGATGCGCTGCTGCAGCTTGACGTCGTCGGTCAGCTTGGCGCGGACGAACTCCAGATTGCCGAGGATGACCTGCAGCAGGTTGTTGAAGTCGTGCGCAATGCCGCCGGTCAACTGCCCGATGGCCTGCATCTTCTGGGCTTCCCGCAGGACGCCCTCGGCCTGGGCGCGTTTGGTCATGTCCGAGATGGTCAGAACGAAACCGCCGTCTGGCATCGGCGTGCGGCGGATCTCCAAGTGGTGCCCGTCGCCGCCCTGGCGCTCGTATGTGATGGCCTCGCGAGGGTTCTGGCTGCCGTGGCGGATCTGGTCCTCGGTCTCCAGCGCGGGCCGGCCCGGTTCGGCGGTGTGCTCGACGAAAGCGCCGTAGGTGGCTCCCGGCTGCATCATGGCCCTGGGCAGGTCGAGCAGCACCTGGAAGCACTCGTTCCAGCTCGCGAGCTTGCGGTCGGGCCCGAACACCGCCACGCCCTGGCTGAGGCTGTCGAGGGTGGTGCGTAGGCGCAGGGCAAGGTCGCGCTGCTCCTCCTCGGTCCTGTAGGAGCGAGACCATGCCTGGTTCAGGAGACGGGCAGCCCAGAGCAGGGTCAGGACAGCGAGAAGCGAGCCACCGACCACCATCCAGCGCACCCACCTCGCGCGGGCGTCGTTCTGGGCGAGGCGCTCGTCGAGCAGGCGCTGCTCGTCGGCCAGGATCGACGCGACCACGGCCTCGGCCTCGCGCATGTCGTTGCGGCCCGCGTCGGTATTGACGATGCGCAGCGCGGCCTCCAGCCCGCCGTCGCGGCGCGCCGGCACGGTCTGGGCGAGTTCCTCAAGCTTGTGCGAGACGACGGGTGCCAGCGACCGGATACGGTCCTGCTGGGCGGCGTTGTCGGCGGTGAGCGTCTGCAACTCGCCCTGGAGCACGCCGATCCGGTCGCGCGCCTCGTTGTAGGGCCCGAGATAGTCGTCGCGCCCCGTCAGCAGGTACCCTCGCTGGCCGCGCTCGGCGTCGCGCAGGGCGATGGCGAGGTCCTTGGTCGTGCCGAGCACACGGTAGCTGTGCTGGGACCACTCGCGAGCGACGCGGGCGGCGTTCAGCCGCTCCCAGGTCACCGCGCCGACGAGCGCCAGGATGACTACCAGCACACCGAAGACCAGGAGGTTGGCGCGCGTGACGAGGTAGCGGGTCATCGTGATGAAGCTCGCGGAGGTCGCGCCAGCGGTCGCGGCCCGAATACGTTGTCAGGCGATTGCGGGATTAGTGAGGCCTTCCGCGTTCGATAGGTCGTCAACGCGGTCCCGCACCGTCCTGATGAGCGTGCGGGTGACGGCCTGGGTCAGCTCCGCCGACCTCTGTAGCCGCTACACTCCAGGGCAATCCCGGAAGAAGTCCGTGATGCCTTTAGCTTGCTGCGTTCCGGCACTACGAGACGCCCGCCCTCGGCATCCAGCTATCAATGTGGATTTCTGAACCGCCTTCGGGGATTCGGTCGGGCCCGTCACGACCGCGCGCAGGGTAGCCCCGGCATCGACGACGAACCTGATCCGTCCGCGGCCGGCGATCGCCGGCTGACATTCGTTTGATGTCACACAACGTCAGGGTGTTGTGGCCGCCGGGACTTGCCACTCCATGCCAATGGCAGCTTTCGGATGCTAAGCGGCCATTCCGAGGGCTCTGTTTGAAAGGCCGCTTATGGCGCAGAGCCGAACAGGCGGATCGCGAACTCCTGACCCTGAGCAGCTCATCGTGACGAGTGTGAGGAGTGTCTGGTTCCGAGCGTGTTCCAGACCAGTGATGCCTCATGGGACCTGCGCGCGACGCGTCTCGATCGATGAAGCCGCCGCGACTTCGTCCGCTTGACGAGTGGCTTGCGACCTGTCTGAGTTCGCTGGAACTCCTAGACCGCGCCAGTTCGGATCGGACGGAGGGGTGAGATCCGGACGCGCAGGCCGCGTCGGTCTGTCCGATTCTCACCCCTGCCATACCCCGACCCGAGCCGACCTGCCACCACTTGGCGTGACCACGCCCTCTGCCCGACCCTGGCTCGAGCCCGCTTGCCCCTGGCTCGCGCGACAACGCGAGCAGTGTCACTGCAGACGTGCAGCTCAGCAGTGATATGCGGAGCCGACCGATGATCGTTAGCACTCAGTGATGCGGAGTGCTAAGACGCTTCGCAGGGAGGCGGAGACCTCTCTCGAGTGGCAGCCCTGGCAAGCCGCTCACCTCATCAGGCAGGAAACCGGAGGCCCTATGAAGTTTCGTCCGTTGCACGACCGCGTGGTCGTCCGCCGCATCGAGGCGGAGGAGAAGACTAAGGGCGGCATCATCATTCCCGATACCGCCAAGGAGAAGCCCCAGGAAGGCGAGATCGTCGCCGTGGGCCCGGGCGCTCGCGACGAGGCCGGCGAGCTCGTGCCCCTCGACGTCAAGGCCGGCGACCGGGTGCTGTTCGGCAAGTGGTCGGGCACCGAGGTCCGCCTCGACGGCCAGGACCTCCTGATCATGAAGGAATCCGACATCATGGGCGTCCTCACCTGAGACGGCCCCACGGACTCATGAGTTCCGCCCTTCGAGGCTGCCCATCCGGGGCGCCTTAGGGTTGCAATCCGACACCAAGGATCTGACCTATGGCTGCCAAGGACGTTCGTTTCTCTTCTGACGCACGCGAGAAGATGCTGCGCGGCGTCGACATCCTCGCCAACGCCGTGAAGGTCACGCTCGGCCCGAAGGGCCGCAACGTGGTGCTCGAGAAGAGCTTCGGCGCGCCCCGCATCACCAAGGACGGCGTCACCGTCGCCAAGGAGATCGAGCTTTCCGACCGCTTCGAGAACATGGGCGCCCAGATGGTGCGCGAAGTGGCTTCGAAGACCAGCGATATGGCGGGCGACGGCACCACCACCGCCACCGTGCTGGCCCAGGCCATCGTCAAGGAAGGCGCCAAGTACGTCGCCGCCGGCATGAACCCGATGGACCTGAAGCGCGGCATCGACCTCGCCACTGCCGCCGCCGTGAAGGACATTACCGGCCGCGCCAGGAAGGTTGCCTCGTCTGAGGGGATCGCCCAGGTCGGCACCATCTCGGCCAACGGCGACAAGGATATCGGCCAGATGATCGCACAGGCGATGCAGAAGGTCGGCAACGAGGGCGTGATCACGGCCGAAGAAGCAAAGACAGCCGAGACCGAGCTCGACGTCGTCGAGGGCATGCAGTTCGACCGCGGCTACCTCTCCCCGTACTTCATCACGAACGCGGAGAAAATGATCGCCGATCTCGAGGATCCCTACATCCTGATTCACGAGAAGAAATTGTCGTCTCTTCAGTCACTCTTGCCGATCCTGGAGGCGGTGGTTCAGACCGGCAAGCCGCTGCTGATCGTCGCCGAGGACATCGAGGGCGAGGCGCTGGCGACCCTGGTGGTGAACAAGCTGCGCGGCGGCCTGAAGGTCGCGGCCGTGAAGGCGCCGGGCTTCGGTGACCGCCGCAAGGCCATGCTGGAGGACATCGCGATCCTGACCGCCGGTCAGATGATCGCCGAGGACCTCGGCATCAAGCTCGAGAACGTGACCCTCCCGATGCTCGGCCGCGCCAAGCGGGTGCGCATCGAGAAGGAGAACACCACGATCATCGACGGCGCCGGCGACAAGGCCGACATCGAGGGCCGCGTCCAGCAGATCAAGGCGCAGATCGAGGAGACCACCTCGGACTACGACCGCGAGAAGCTGCAGGAGCGCCTGGCCAAGCTCGCGGGTGGAGTTGCAATCATCCGTGTCGGCGGCTCGACGGAGATCGAGGTCAAGGAGAAGAAGGACCGTGTAGAGGACGCCCTGCACGCCACCCGCGCGGCGGTGGAAGAGGGCATCGTTCCGGGCGGCGGCACCGCGCTGCTGCGGGCCCAGGCGGCCGTGGCCGCGCTCAAGAGCGACAATCCGGATGTTCAGGCCGGCATCAAGATCGTGCTCAAGGCCCTGGAAGCGCCGATCCGGCAGATCGCCGAGAACGCGGGCGTCGAGGGCTCGATCGTGGTCGGCCAGATCTCCAGCAACACGGGCTCCGAGACCTACGGCTTCAACGCCCAAACCGAGGAGTACGTGGACATGCTTGAGGCCGGCGTCGTCGATCCGGCCAAGGTGGTGCGTACGGCCCTGCAAGGGGCAGCCTCGGTCGCCGGCCTGCTCGTCACCACGGAGGCGATGGTGGCGGATGCGCCGAAGAAGGAGAGCCCCGCTCCCGCAATGCCGGGCGGCGGCATGGGCGGCATGGACTTCTGAGTTCGGCCACCTTGAAACCAGGCGGGCGGGCCGCTGCGAGGCGGCCTGCCAATCTCCGAACCCGAGCCCGGTTTCCTCCCATTCCCCACCTGCTTCGTTGGGGCGTGTGGGCGAGACCAGCCAGAGCCACAGGTCACGCTCGCCGACCTCGATGAGACTGACGAAGCCACGATCCCATCAAGCCGTCCACGAACGACCGACATGGCGGACAGGCCCGATGATCCGCCCCGCTCCGCCAGGATGATTATTCCGAGCAATCTCGCCACGCGGGCGCTGCTCGGGTGTGCCCGCAGGTCGCTCCTTCAACTCCATGGACGAGCGAAGTCGGCTGAGCAGCACTGATCTTTACAGGCACCCTCGCTGGCAGGCTTCACCTCCCGCAAGGGGTCTTGGAGTCCGACATCGGAGCTTGGCGGCAGGCGGAGCGAAACGGGAGCTACGGCCCCCGACATTGCGATGAACATCAGCGTGAGGACCGGCGCGCTCAGGATGGACCCATTGGCTGACTACGCCAGCGGCGTCGGTCTTGTCCGCGCCTGACGATGGCCGGGACCCGATTGCCGGGTGGTCGCTCCGTCCTCAATCAGCCACGTGGCCGTAGAGTTGGACAGCTGCCCACCTATGGGCGCAGAGTGGTGCCTCCCCCGCCGCGCTAGTCGGGAGCCATCAGGTTCGTTGCCGTACGCGCGAGGTGGGTGCTTGGCCTGTTTCCGATTGGCCGATTTCAAGGCAGCGCTGACGGGCTTGTCACGTTGGACAAGTATAGGCCGTTTTGGGCCCCAAAACGGCGGCAAAGTGGTCGGCTAAGCCATTGAAATCGCACGAACTGCGGCGGCTCGGCCCTTCAGTAGAGGCAAGTAACCAAGCCCAACGTGACAAGCCCTGGGAGAGCTCTCACCAGCGGGCGCGACGACGAGAGTGCAAGCAGCAGGGTATTGCGTCGTTCAGCTCAGCACCTCCTCTTACAGGCCCCCATCCAGAAATAATTCTATGTTCAACGTACCGAACTGTCGCGCCAGGCGCCCGGATGAAGGCACACCAGAGTTCGCCAGCAGTATCAGCATTCGCCAGAATTCGCCATGTCTAGCCGCTCTGTTCAGGCAATGAAATGGATAGCCTTTAACAAGGTCATCAAGTCTGCTTGTAAACTTATTTGGCGGGTGAAATGCCAGCGGTAAGCGTACGGCGCAATGCACCGGTTGATTTGACCGCATTCGACTGGTGGAATATTTTCTCAGCAATGTCACCCATTTTGGGTGTACATCATCCGGCCGAATGCTAATATGCACTCGCCGATCATGAGTTCGATGTAGGCTCTGAAGTGCAATGCTATGCTTCTGGTGATGCTGAGCTTGAGGCGAGCTGAAGGCTTCCGCCCAGCATGGCGAGGTAAACACCCATGAGCACGCATCTGGGTCGTTCTGCCGAGGAGTGGGCGAGGATCATCGCGGAGGCTTATGGAGCAGGGACACGCCCCCCTCTCACGCCGCGATTGCTGGAAGAGATGCGCATCATCCTCGCCGAGGCGCTCAGAGAAGCGGAGGCGGCCAGCAGTGCCGATGCCGAATGGTGTGAGCGCGTGAACTTGGTTCTGGATCGCAGCGAGATGTCCCTTCACGCCGCCGTTGGGCCTCGTTTGGCTGGCCTTGATGGAGCTGCCGGATCTGTTGTCATGGTGCACCGTTCTGAAGCCGGACGTCCACTACGGCCTTTCGGCGGGCAGTAGCCGATATCGTGGAGCATCGGCACCCTGGTCGACGTCGCAACGGATCAGCAGAGTACGGGCAGGAGTGGGTTGATGAGTGACACTCCCAGCAAATCGGGTGCCGGCTCCGGTCAGCCGAGCGCCGACGCGGACTGGCCGACAGTCCGTGATTGGCGCAAAACGATGCGAGCGAAGCTGGTCGAGCAGCGCATTGGCATTTCCGCTGAAGATCGCGCAGCACGGAGTAGCAGGATCAGTGGCGTGCTCGGAGCTAATCTGGAGCCATATAGCAGCAAGCTGATTGGCTTCTATTGGCCCTTCCGAGGCGAGTATGATCCACGAAGCGTCCTCTTGTCCATGCAGGAGAACGGCGCGCGACTTGCGCTTCCGGTGATCGTCGAGCGCGGGCAGCCACTCGTCTTTCGCGAGTGGTCACCGGGCAGCTTGATGAAGCAAGGAGTCTGGAACATTCCGATGCCGGAATCTGGCAAGCCAGTGTCTCCCGACGTACTGGTTGTGCCATTAGTCGGGTTTGACGAGCAGGGTTACCGGCTGGGCTACGGCGGCGGCTTCTACGATCGCACGATCGCCGCGATGCAGACACGGCCGCGCACCATCGGCGTAGGTTTCGAGCTCGGTCGTCTGACGACGATCTATCCGCAGCCGCATGACGTCCCATTGGAAGTGATCATCACGGAGCGATGACAAAGATCTGGGTTAGATCAAGGTTGGTCGGGCAGCAGCCCCCACATGCTCGAGCCATGCTTCTCGCTGTTATTGCCGGCATCGCTCTCGTGGCCGCCAGCATTCTGTTGCTCTACGAGGTGCTGGCGATAGCTGGACGGAAGCTGGGCACCCAGCGTCGGGGCTTGTCACGTTGAGCGGCGTCTTGGTTTGCCGCGGCTGATCCGGCACCGTAGCCGTACGGAATGAACGTGCTCTCCTACGCTGGCTACCGCTTCTCGTCCGAGATCATCCAGCGGACCGTCTGGATGTATCTCCGATTCTCCCTGAGTTTCCGGGATGTGGAAAAACTCCTGGCCGAGCGCGGCATCATCGTCGCCTACGAGAGTATCCGGCGTTGGGTGCTCACCTTCGGTCCCGCCATCGCGCGGCGGCTACGCGCCTCTCGCCCGAAGCCGCACGGCCGCTGGCACCTGGACGAAGTTTTCGTGCAGATCGCGGGCCGACAAATGTACTTGTGGCGAGCCGTGGACGCCGAAGGCGAGGTGCTGGACGTGCTGGTCCAGCACAAGCGGGACAGGCGCGCCGCCAAGAAGCAGGGCATGACACCCGACGCGTGGGTCATTGACAAATACCCGGCCTACGCAGCCGCGCTTCGTGAGATGAAGCTGAGCCAACTGGAGCACGTCCAGCGAAAACGAGCGAACAACCGGGCCGAGAGCTCGCACGTGCCGGTGCGACGACGAGAGGCGAAGGTGCAAGGCTTCAAGTCACCCTGCTCAGCTCAACGGCTTTTGTCGATGCACTGGGCACCTACAACGTCTTCACCGTTCCCCGTAACCTTGTCTCCGCTCCCACGCACCGGCTCTTCCGCGCCGAGGCGTTCGCGACTTGGCGCCGTGCGGCTGGCGTCGCGGCCTGAACCGGGCCAGCGTCGGTTTTCCTGCGGCCACGTCCGATAACATGACGAGCCCCGACCGAGGCCGCTCGGATCGAGAGCGCAGCTCACCTCGCCGCGGTCCTAGAAGCGGAACATGAGCCGATGATCGCACTTTTCCCTAGCTCGGGAATTAAGGCTCTGGACGCCGTAAGGCACTCGCGGGTGAGCAGAAAAGCGCCACCTGACGGCCCTTGGCGCACAATTCTACACCAAGGGGGTTGGAGATTAGGCGTAAAGGAGGTACCCCCTCGCCCAGGCAAAAGAAAAGGCCGCCCTCGCGAGCGGCCCGAAGTCTAGGGAGGAAACGCCCAAAGAGGGCAGCACGGCGGCGATGCCATCGCCGTCGTGCATTCATTTCTTGCCANCTCGCGAGCGGCCCGAAGTCTAGGGAGGAAACGCCCAAAGAGGGCAGCACGGCGGCGATGCCATCGCCGTCGTGCATTCATTTCTTGCCATGTTGCGGCGCACAATTCAATTGTACCTTAGTGTGTTGCAGGCATGCATCCCGGGCTTGGCTCCATGGGATTGAACTAGGGACGACAGGCTGAGCGTTACCCCACCCTTGCCAGCAGGATCGCCGTCCTGACCGCAGTGTGCCGTACAGCCTCGCTCCTTTCCTCGTCTGCCAGCATGTCAGTGATCCAGCGGTTGGCTAGTACGGCTGCGGCAACGTCGAGAGAGACTCCCACCGCGATCGAGCGCGGACAGGGCGTAGGATCCAGGAGATTGCCGGAAACGGCCGCGTTCAGGTCTTCATCGGTCACGAGGCTCGCCTTGTAGAGTTCGTCGAGGGTCTGTGCATCAGCCACGGCCAAACTCCCAAACCGGCACGCCCCGATGTCGCCCGGGCTTGTTCCTCTGGCAGCGCCACAGGTGCACCCGCAAGAACTCGGCCGTCACCTCGCGCACCGGGTACAGGCAGGGCATCAGCACGCCGCACCAGTCCGCGCGGATCGCGCCCGACTTCGGATGCGCGCTGAACAGGGTGAGCGTGGTCCAGGGGATGCGCGACTATGCCCACGGCGGCCTCGTTACCGTCACGTACTCCGCCCCGCTCGTCCCGGCCGCTTCCGCAGCCGTCAGCAGTGGCCCCGTCATCGTCCAGAATGCGCCTAACTCTTGAGCTCGACGAACCGCATGGTCGGCCGCGTCGCCGCCTCGGCGATCGCTTCCGCGTCCCGCTCTTCGTTCTTCTGCGCCTTCACGTAGGGCTGCACGTACTCCGGCGACATGAGCCGGATCGCGTGACCTTGGTCGCCCAGGACGCGGCCGAGGTGATGGGCGCCGCAGCACGCTTCCATCGCGACCGTGCAGGCCGGCAGCGTCGCGGCGAGCCGGACGATGCCCTCCCGCGTCAGCCGACGTCGCAGGACGACCCGCCCTGTCTCGTCCAGGCCCGCAACGCTGCAACTGTTCTTGCCAAGGTCGATCCCGAGAACCGCGATCCTGGCTGCCGTCTTCATCGTCCGCTCCTCCCTTCTCGTGATGCCGTCAGCGTAGCGCCGACGGAGCCGGAGGGGCGGGCCATCCCATAAAAGATGCACGCCTGGGCACTCGCCCCAGCGTCGCGGCTCGGCGGCGGTATCGACACCGCGCTCAGCCCGTTCGGCGAGACCGGCACCCCGGCTGTCTGCCTCACGGTCCCGCGCGACGAGGCGCGTGACTTCGCCCAGTCGGTGCTGCGTGCGGCAGGGGATGGGGCGGAGCGGACGGGTCGGTCACAGGTGAAGGGCTTACGGTGACCCGTTCCCTCGTCATTGACAGATTCGAAACCAACACTGAGCATCTAAGTTGCTGCGATGTATCGACTTTCAAGCTGACGCATATGCCGTCCCATTACTTGGATGATATACTTAGCAATCATGAGTCGATCTTTTGCCGAGCCGCCTTCTGTTCTTGCGGTGTATCCAGGATAAAGGGCACTGTTCGTAATATTATCGAAATCAATCGAAATGATTTTCACGGAATCAACGCGATTATTGATTTCGGCGCGAACTTCAGACGCAAGGCGATCCAGTGCATTCCGGTTGATTTTCATTGTGGCATTTCCTCCTCTGACTGATTTTTGGGCCTATCTCAATCGAAAGGCAGCAATTTGGTTCCAAATATTTGCATTAAATTATGGTCACATTGTTCCTTAATAACAAAAACCAAATACAATCGCCGCGCCGGCCAAAGCCCACCCGAGCGCCCTGGGCAAGACACCTTCTCGGGTGTGCTGCTTCGCGAGACGCCGGTCCAGAACCTCGACGCGCGTGCGGCCGGGAGGGCGACGTGATGCGGCCCCTCGTGATCGACGGCTTCGAGGAGAAAAGCGCCTTTCACATCACCGCCGTCGCCCACGGCAGTGATGAGCAGGTGTTCCGCGCTTCACATCGAGCGACCTAGTACTGCACGCTCATTGCGATCACTATAGTCGAAAGCAGAACTAGCGAAATCCACACCAACACGGGTGTGATGCTCTCTGCATGCTGGCGTAGTGTCTGTAGGAGCGCAGCACCAAGTGTGAAAAATGCCGCTGATGCAAGCGGCGTGACGAGCAATTCCATGAACCATCCAACGCTGGGTGCCTCGCGAGGCTTAGCGAAGATCATGCCGAAGCGCGTCCTTACTCACGCGCATAGAGGGGATGTTCCTGTGACCTCCGCTCGCCTCAGCCCTGACCTGTTCGCCGTCGGCGCCGAGCGCCTCGTCTACGGCGATGCCGTCGCGCTCACCCTCCAGTCGCCTCTCACCCATGGCCCGCAGCACCGCCACTGGGGCATCGAAAGCTTCGCGGGTGGGCACGCTCATCAGTGCAGCGTGTAGTCCCTGACGTCATACATGCTGCTAAGATCAACCACGAGCGTTGCTATAGCTCGGCCCAACACTCGTTGATTTTCCTCCTGCACCCCTTCCGTCACGATGAGGAGTCTAGGGAGATCCTCGCTGTTGGAAGCGTCCTCGAACTCCAAGGAGATCAGCTTCTCGCCTTCGGGCAAGACTTGAATTTTATCCACAATCATGTCGGCGATTTGCGCCCAGGTTTTCCGCTCAAGCTTCATTGCGGGCCTTTCACTAAAAGCGGGACGTGCGTCCCAAAGCAGGCCGCTGTCATTCACTTGAGTGATGGAGCGGCATCATGACCGCCACCCGCCTCAGCCTGGAACTTTTCACCGCCGGCATTGGCCAAGCAGCTGGGCCGGCGACGAAGCGACCGGGGATATTCCGCTCGATGCTGTCTTAGCGGACGGCTCCGTGCAGCCACTGTTGGTGTGAGGGCGCGATGCCGTTTGCACAACGAACCGAGCTTTCGAGACATAGCGGAAACTCAGCGCCGACAGAGGCCCGAACCGTGAACGCGGGCCAATCCCTCCCGCCCGTGACTTCCACTAAAGCAGAACCGAAGCGATTCAGACACTTGCTCAATGCGAGCGAGAAAAACTCTCTAGAACGTATAAAGCATTATCCCAGCGATACTGAGGGAAAATGCTGCCAACAGCAGAAGGCTGTTACTGCGATCGTCGCGCCGTTCCCGGCCCAGAAAGCTGATGATGAGGATTACAGCGCCGGTCACAGCCGAGAGAACCCCGACTATCTTCATCCTGCGCGACCTTTCCGGGGCGTGCGTGCAAGGCATGGCAGTAGTGAAGCAGGAGATCCCGCGAGTCCATCTGGCGGGCAGGCAGACAGCCGCTCTGGCCGCCGCATGGAGATCTGGGCCTGGCCGCCCGGGCAGGCAGCTGCTGCGCTCGCCGATGCGGTGGTAATGCGCGCCCTGACCGCCGTGGAGTGAGGACGAGGGCTGAGCACAGCGCCGTCGAGTGGACTGAGACGACGCGGTCACGCAGAGCCGCCCCCGGTGTGAGACGAGCGATGTTGCCCTTTCCTCCAATTCTACTGGTCGTCACCGAACTCGTCGCGACCCGGCTCGATGCAGCGATACCCAACGAGGCACTCCGGGTTATCACGCGTCGGAACGAACGCGTTGGCAGCTACCTCCGTGGGCTCGCAGAAGCTGCGGTCGCGCACAAAGCGGTCGTAGGTGAAGCGCCCTGTCCCGAGTACCAATGCGCCGCGCGTGGAGACGAGCCCGGCCGCTTGCTGACACGTCATTGTCACGCTCGATGGCCGTTCCTGGGCACCTGCAGCGCTAGACAATCCAACGAGCACAACAGCCTGCGCCATCATCAGGGCTTTGAGCGCGCGATAATCTCTGAGCACAACCCTCTCCATTGCGATCGAGCAGCCAACGCACGTTCGACATATTGGGTTTTATCGATTGGCGTCGGCCGCGAGCCGACCGCAAGCGCATATCACTGCGACAATACCGACTTGCCCCCGATCGCAGCAGAGTGAGAGCGATGACCGAGCATAGCATGATTATACGCGAGATGATCACGGCAGCGGCCGCAGCGATCGCGAATACTTGCGGCGGGCGACGAGGCGCGCCGGAGATCAGCAACATCTTTCGCATTCTGCCACACAGGTTGCGCGATGAGGCGCGGGCCCACGCCCAGGCGGTGCTGCGCGCGGCAGGAGATGGGGCGGAGCGGGCGCATCGACCGCGGGTGGATGGTGGGCAGTGATCGACCATCTCATCATTGTCTTCGCTGCATCGATCCAAGCTATGCTTGCCTGCTCGAAGAGGCGCGCATGTTGTCTACTTAGGTTGAAGACGGCTCGACGAAATCTGCCCGCGCTGCACGCTCCTTTACCGCCAAAAACGCGCTGCCGCCCTGCTTACATTCCGTCTATTAGACAGAATTGCGCGCTATTCATCCCAAATATCATCATGGATCCGGTGGAAGCGCGTCACTGCTCTGAAGAGAGTAGCAAATCCACCCTTCAGATTGTCGGACATCACCCAGAGTTCGCGTGGCACTCCGGATGCGCTCATACCAACCCTCACTGATCAGAACCCACGGGCCCAGGCGCGCAGGCCGATGGACATGATGCGCCAGGG
>NZ_JBKIBX010000070.1:0-21931 GCF_046557895.1 Methylobacterium oryzisoli
CCGTGGTCCACGTGACCGATCGTCCCGATGTTGCAGTGCGGCTTCGTCCGCGAAAACTTTTCCTTGGCCATCGCCAAACTCCGTCGATCTTCGAATTCAGGGGTGGTGCGCGGCGCCCGGTCCGGAGACGGCGCCGCGGGTGCCGGATCCGGACGGGCCGGATCCGTCTTAGGGGGTGAGCGTCAGCCCGCGTATCAGCCCGCGTACTTGGCGACGACCTTCTCGGCCTCGCCGCGCGGAACCTCCTCGTAGTGGTCGAACTGCATCGTGAAGTTCGCGCGCCCCTGGGTGAAGGAGCGGAGCTGGTTCACGTAGCCGAACATGTTGGCGAGCGGCACCATCGCGTTGATGACGTTGGCGTTGCCGCGCATGTCCTGGCCCTGGATCTGACCGCGCCGGGAGTTCAGGTCGCCGATGACCGAGCCGGTGTAGTCCTCCGGGGTCACGACCTCGACCTTCATCACCGGCTCGAGCAGGACCGAGCCGCCCTTCTGCAGCGCCTCGCGGAGCGCCGCCCGCGAGGCGATCTCGAAGGCGAGGGCCGAGGAGTCGACCTCGTGGTAGGCGCCGTCGATCAGCTCAACCTTGATGTCGACCACGGGGAAGCCCGCCAGGATGCCGGCGGTCATCACGCTGTTGAGGCCCTTCTCGACGCCCGGGATGTACTCCTTGGGCACCGAGCCGCCGACGATCTTCGACTCGAACGCGTAGCCCGCGCCCGGCTCGTTCGGCTCCACGACGAGCTTCACCCGGGCGAACTGACCGGTGCCGCCGGTCTGCTTCTTGTGGGTGTAGTCGATCTCGGTCCGCTTGGTCAGTTTTTCCCGGTACGCCACCTGCGGCTGGCCGATATTGGCCTCGACCTTGTAGGTGCGCTTCAGGATGTCGACCTTGATGTCGAGGTGGAGCTCGCCCATCCCCTTGAGGATGGTCTGGCCCGACTCCTGGTCGGTGGAGACGCGGAAGGACGGATCCTCGGCGGCGAGCTTCGAGAGCGCGATGCCGAGCTTTTCCTGGTCCGCCTTCGACTTCGGCTCGACGGCGATCTCGATGACGGGCTCGGGAAATTCCATCTTCTCGAGGATCACGGCCTTCTGCGGGTCGCAGAGCGTGTCGCCGGTGCGGGTGTCCTTGAGGCCCGCGAGCGCCACGATGTCACCGGCGAACGCCTCCTTGATGTCCTCGCGGTTGTTGGCGTGCATCAGGAGCATCCGCCCCACCCGCTCCTTCTTGTCGCGGGTCGAGTTGATGACGTTGGCGCCCGACTCGACCTTGCCCGAATAGACGCGGCAGAAGGTGATCGTGCCGACGTGGGGGTCGTCCATGATCTTGAAGGCGAGCATGGAGAAGGGGTCGGTGTCCGTCGGGCGGCGCACCACCTCTTCCTCGGTCTTGAAGTCGATGCCCTTGATCTCGCCGCGGTCGGCGGGAGACGGCAGGTAGTCGACCACGGCGTCGAGGAGCGGCTGCACGCCCTTGTTCTTGAAGGCCGAGCCGCACAGCACCGGATGGAAGGCGCGCCGCTGCACGGCGGTGCGCACGAGCCGGCGCATCGTCTCGTCGTCCGGCTCGGTGCCGTCGAGGTAGGCGGTCATGGCGTCGTCGTCCATCTCGACGCAGGCCTCGACCAGCTTGGTGCGGTACTCCGCGGCCTGGTCGGCGAGGTCGGCCGGGATCTCCTCCTCGGAAAAATTGGCGCCGAGCGCCTCACCCGACCAGACGATCGCCTTCATCTTGATGAGGTCGATCACGCCCTTGAAGTTCGACTCGGAGCCGATCGGCAGCTGCAGGCAGACCGGCTTGCCGGCGACGCGGTCGATGATGTCGGCGACGCACTTGAAGAAGTCGGCGCCGATCTTGTCCATCTTGTTGACGAACACGACGCGCGGCACGTCGTACTTGTCGGCCTGACGCCACACGGTCTCGGTCTGGGGCTCGACGCCCTGGTTGCCGTCGAGCACGCACACCGCGCCGTCGAGCACGCGCAGGCTCCGCTCCACCTCGATGGTGAAGTCGACGTGGCCGGGGGTGTCGATGATGTTCAGGCGCTTGTCGCGCCAGAAGCAGGTGGTCGCAGCCGAGGTGATCGTGATGCCACGCTCCTGCTCCTGCTCCATCCAGTCCATCGTGGCGGCGCCCTCATGGACCTCGCCGATCTTATGGGACTTGCCGGTGTAGTAGAGGATCCGCTCGGTCGTCGTGGTCTTGCCGGCATCGATGTGGGCCATGATGCCGAAGTTGCGGTAGTCCTCGATCGCGTGCGTGCGGGGCATCGGGGGGCTCCTGAAGCTGTGGGCCGCTTTACCAGCGGTAGTGCGAGAAGGCGCGGTTGGCCTCGGCCATCCGGTGCGTGTCCTCGCGCTTCTTGACGGCGTTGCCGCGGTTGTTGGCCGCGTCCAGCAGTTCGGCCGACAGGCGCTCGACCATCGTGCGGTCGTTGCGGGAGCGGGCGGCCTGGATCAGCCAGCGGATCGCCAGGGCCTGACGGCGCTCGTGACGGACCTCGACCGGCACCTGGTAGGTGGCGCCGCCGACGCGCCGCGAGCGCACCTCGATCGCCGGCGCGACGTTGTCGAGGGCGGCCCGGAACACCTCGATCGGGTTCGCCCGCGCGCGGCTCTCGATGATGTCGAAGGCGCCGTACACGATGCTCTCGGCGACCGACTTCTTGCCCTCGTACATGACCGAGTTCATGAACTTGGTCAGGACGACGTCGCCGTACTTGGCGTCCGGGATGATCTCGCGCTTCTCGGCGCTGTGGCGGCGGGACATCGCTCGCTCCGTTCAGGTCTTCGAAAAGGGTCTGGTACGTCCCGCGCAGGCCGCCTTGAGCTTGTGGGCCGGCGGCATCCTTGCGGGACAGGCGATAAGGTCGTGGTGTGCGAAAACGTCCTGGTCGGCGCTTACTTCGGCCGCTTGGCGCCGTACTTCGAGCGGCGCTGCTTGCGGTTCTTGACGCCCTGGGTGTCGAGCACGCCGCGCAGGATGTGGTAGCGCACGCCCGGCAGGTCCTTCACGCGGCCGCCGCGGATCATGACGACCGAGTGCTCCTGAAGGTTGTGGCCCTCGCCCGGTATGTAGCCGATCACCTCGAAGCCGTTGGTCAGCCGCACCTTGGCCACCTTGCGGAGCGCCGAGTTCGGCTTCTTCGGGGTGGTGGTGTAGACGCGGGTGCAGACGCCGCGCTTCTGCGGGCAGGCCGCCAGGGCCGGCACCTTGTTGCGGCTCTTCTGGATCTTCCGCGGATTGGCGATCAGTTGGTTGATCGTCGGCATGCCATTCCTCTCGCAACGCATCGCCGTTCGAGGCGACCGTCAAATTCATCTCGTCCGGGCGGCTCGCGCCCTGTCCCTCAGGCAAGACAATCGCCTTCAGGCAACGCAAATCGCGCCCCAGGCTGCGGATCAGCCTTTGGCGCGCCATGCGAGCAGAGGACCACCGGAGCTCGCGCCCCCGCGGTCTTGCCGGTCTGACACGTGTCAGTCGGTGTGAAGTTCGGTCGCGTTTAGGCGGCGTGGATCGAGGCTCAGAGGCACGTCGATCGGCTGTCGCCTACGGCCAGCCGTTCAGTGGGGGCGCTCATAGCCCGTCCCCAGAAACGCGTCAAGGAAAAATCAGGCTTCTCGCATGGCCCGGATCAGATGCCCGGACACCAGCGCAAGGGTCAGGCGCCAAGGGTCAGGCGAAGGTAGCTGGCTCTTCGATGGTCAGGAGCACGGGATACGGCAAGGCGTCGCGCTCGAGGCTGCGAAGGGTCGTGCGCTGCTCGTCCGTTTCACCTGTGGTCGGAGCGCTAAGATAGACGCGAATCGCATTCTGTGCCCGCGCGAGCCCGATCGCATGGATGCCCGACCGGCCGATATAGCGGCGGCTCAGCTGCCTCTTCGTTTCAACGAGTGACATCGCGATCTCCTGAGCGTTCACACGAGGGCGATTTCGAGGGTGGTCAGAACCTGGTCGATCGGATGAGCCAAACCGTAGGTGCCGTCTCTCCCGCTCTCGCCGCCGCCTGCGAACAGAAGGGCGATCGCCGCTGGGGAATCCCGGTCGACGATCAGCGAGCCGCTGTTGCCCTGCGGGGCAATCGCATCGTAGCCCGTGCTGGGCTCAATGCGAAGCTGATTTTCGAATAAGGTTACGCAAGTCTTGGTCCCGCTCGGGATTTGGACTTGCGCGTCCAAAGACTCATCCGTGATCTGCCCTTCGGTGTAGCCTGTCGTACGCCCATGCAGCCGCACCGGCATTGTATCTGTCCCAATCATCGTTCCACTAATCGCGCCGATGGAGCAAAGTTCCGGTCGCCATTCGATATCGTCAAGCAATTCGGCGATAGCAGCATCGATGTGGCTCATGCCGCCGCTCAGATTAAGCGGAACATAGCGGGACAATTCGGCAATTTTGTCTGGACCGGTCCCCCCGTCGAGAGAGCCGGGTTGAAAGACGGCGCTGCCCGGTCGCCCAGAGTTGATCGGCGACAGGACATGCTTGTTGCTGAGTACGTAGATGCGCTGCGGGTCATCGGTTGGCCGCGTCGACCGGCAGAAGTAGGCCAGCGTTCCGGCGATGTTGCCGGCATGTCCGATGCTGGTGCCGGCGATCAATGGACGCAGGTGCGCCTGCCGTTGGACGCTGCACGGCTGCGACGCGCTCAGCACGGCTCGGGGCGATTCGATCACGTCGGTCGGGATGCCGTCGATTTCGGCCGGCAGACGCATGCCTGTGTCAAGCTTCGCAGCGGGTTGCTTCCTGTCGACGTAGAGCTTCACGGCCGTCACGCCATCCAAGCGTCCGCCGGCCATCTTGCGCCCGATCCCAACCGCGTGAACGCCGCTGTTCTCTGAGGCACGCGCGGCCGCCGCGCTCCAGGATGCCGCGCCAGTCGCGGATCCGGTCTCACCGCCGAGAAGATAGCGCCGACTCAGCATACGCTTGATTTCCAGAAGGTCGCTCGTCATCTGACCGTCGGCCTCGAGTGTGCAACCGGTAGTGTTGCTGATTCCTTGACCCGCTCAAATTAATGTTGCCGGAACCGAAGGATAGACCCCTTGCGGCGGAAAAGACTTTTTTACGCCCTCGTTTGCTCTGACCGGTCGCCGATGATCCATTTCCTTGCTCGAAAGGATGATGTCCGGAATTTCGAACCAGAAATGGGGAAATCTTGCGCTTGACTACCGATGAGTGCGGTTGTGACAAATCTGCATCATTTCGGGCCGTTGATGCGGCGTTCTGAAACGAGGAAGGGCCGAGGCCGCATCACTGCGACCCCGGCCCCTTCCTCATCACACTGTCCGGTCCCCTCGCCCTACTCGGCGGCGGGCAGCTCCTGCAGGGCCGCGCCGCTCTCCGCGGTCTTCTGGGCCATGATCAGGTCGTCGCGGCGGCGCGCGATCGACTTGATGTCGGCGATCATCGCGCCGGTGCCCGCCGGGATGAGCGAGCCGACGATGACATTCTCCTTCAGGCCTTCGAGCAGGTCGACCTTGCCGTTGACCGCCGCCTCGGTGAGGACGCGCGTGGTCTCCTGGAACGAGGCTGCCGAGATGAACGAGCGGGTCTGCAGCGAGGCCTTGGTGATGCCGAGCAGCACGGGGACGCCCTGCACCGGCTTCTTGCCTTCGCTGATCAGCTGCTCGTTGATGTCGGCGAGCTCCGTCCGGTCGATCTGGTCGCCCGTCAGGATCTCCGAATCGCCGCTGTCGGTGATCTCCACCTTCTGCAGCATCTGCCGGACGATCACCTCGATGTGCTTGTCGTTGATCGACACGCCCTGCAGCCGGTAGACCTCCTGGATCTCGTTGACGAGGTAGGCCGCGAGTTCCTCCACGCCCTTGATCGCCAGGATGTCGTGCGGGGCCGGGTTGCCGTCGACGATGAAGTCGCCGAGTTCGACCACGTCGCCGTCCTGCAGGTGGATGTGCTTGCCCTTCGGGATCAGGTACTCCACCGGCTCGGAGCCGTCGTGCGGGGTCAGCGTCAGGCGGCGCTTGTTCTTGTAGTCCCGCCCGAACGCGATCGTCCCCGATTTCTCGGCGATGATCGCCGCGTCCTTCGGCCGGCGCGCCTCGAACAGCTCCGCCACCCGCGGCAGACCGCCGGTGATGTCGCGGGTCTTGGCGCTCTCGGTCGAGACGCGGGCCAGGATGTCGCCGGCCTTGACCCGGGAGCCCGGATCCACGCCGATGATCGCCTCAACGGGCAGGAGCGCCCGAGCGTCGGAGCCGCGCGGGAGTTTCTGCACCTTGCCGCCCGTGTCGTGGATCGCGAGCGCCGGACGCAGGTCGGCGGTGCGCGCCGAGCCCCGCCAGTCGATGACGACGCGCTTGGCGATGCCGGTCGACTCGTCGGTGGTCTCGGTGATCGACTGGCCGTCGATCAGATCCTCGTAGGCGACGATGCCGTCCACCTCTGTCAGGATCGGCCGGGTGTAGGGATCCCACTCGGCGATGCGCTGGCCGCGCTTGATGGTGTCGCCCTCGTCGACCCGCACGCGCGCGCCGTACTGCAGGCGGTGGACCGCCCGCTCGGTGCCGTCCGGCCCCACGATCACCACCGCCACGTTGCGGCCGATGGCGATCAGGTCGCCGTCCGAGTTGCGCGCGAGCCCCCGGTTGCGGATCCGCACCGTGCCCTCGAAGCTCGACTCGATGAAGGACGAGTCGGCGATCTGGGCCGCACCCCCGATGTGGAAGGTGCGCATGGTGAGCTGCGTGCCCGGCTCGCCGATCGACTGCGCCGCGATGACGCCGACCGCCTCGCCCTGGTTGACGGGCGTGCCGCGGGCGAGGTCGCGCCCGTAGCAGGTGGCGCAGACGCCGTTCTTGGTGGCGCAGACCAGCACCGAGCGGATCTTCACCTCCTGGATGCCGGCCTTGGTGATCGGCTCCAGATGGCGCTCCTCGATCGTCGTGCCCTTGGCCACGATGATCGAGCCGTCCGCCGCGGTCAGGTCCTCGGCCGTGGCGCGGCCGAGGATGCGGCTGGCGAGCGAGGCGACGACCTGCCCGGCATCCACGATGGCGCGCATGCGGATGCCGTTGTCGGTGCCGCAATCGACCTCGCGGATCACCGCGTCCTGGGCCACGTCGACCAGGCGGCGGGTCAGGTAGCCCGAGTTCGCCGTCTTGAGCGCCGTGTCGGCGAGGCCCTTGCGGGCGCCGTGGGTCGAGTTGAAGTACTCGAGAACGTCGAGGCCTTCCTTGAAGTTCGAGATGATCGGGCTCTCGATGATCTCGCCCGAGGGCTTGGCCATCAGGCCGCGCATCGCCGCGAGCTGCTTCATCTGCGCCGGCGAGCCGCGGGCGCCCGAGTGGCTCATCATGTAGATCGAGTTGACCTGCTTGTCGGCGCCCTTGTCGTCCTTCTGCACCGACGAGATGCGGTTCATCATCTCGCTGGCGAGGCGGTCCGAGCACTTCGCCCAGGCATCCACGACCTTGTTGTACTTCTCGCCCTGGGTGATCAGGCCGTCCTGGTACTGCTGCTCGTAGTCCTTCACGAGCGCGCGGGTCTCATCGACGATCGACCACTTGTTCTCGGGCACCACCATGTCGTCCTTGCCGAACGAGATGCCGGCCTTGAACGCGTGGCTGAAGCCCAAGCCCATGATGCGGTCGCAGAAGATCACCGACTCCTTCTGACCGCAGTGGCGGTAGACGGTGTCGATCATCGCCGAGATCTCCTTCTTGGTCATCAGCTTGTTGACGACGTCGAAGGGAACCTTGCGGTGGCGCGGCAGCACGTTGGAGAGGATCACGCGGCCCGGCGTGGTGTCGTAGGTGCGCGTGACCTCCTCGCCGTCCGGGCCGAGGCCCTTCCAGCGCCACTTGATCTTGGTGTGCAGCGTGACCGAGCGGGAGGCCAGCGCGTGCTCCAGCTCGCCGAAATCGCCGTAGACGCCCTGCATCGGGTTCTGCGGGTTGTTCGACTTGTACTCGCCCGGCGCACCGTCGGCGACGATGGACAGGTAGTAGAGCCCGAGCACGATGTCCTGAGAGGGCACGATGATCGGCGCGCCGTTCGCCGGGTGCAGGATGTTGTTGGTCGACATCATCAGCACGCGCGCTTCCAGCTGCGCTTCGAGCGACAGCGGGACGTGCACGGCCATCTGGTCGCCATCGAAGTCCGCGTTGAAGGCGGCGCAGACCAGCGGGTGGAGCTGGATCGCCTTGCCCTCGATCAGCTTCGGCTCGAAGGCCTGGATGCCGAGCCGGTGCAGCGTCGGCGCCCGGTTGAGCATGACCGGGTGCTCGCGGATCACCTCGTCGAGGATGTCCCAGACCTCCGGCTTCTCCTTCTCGACGAGCTTCTTGGCCTGCTTCACCGTGGCCGAGAAGCCCTTGGCGTCGAGGCGCGCGTAGATGAAGGGCTTGAACAGTTCGAGCGCCATCTTCTTGGGCAGCCCGCACTGGTGCAGCTTCAGCTCCGGGCCGACCACGATGACCGAGCGGCCCGAATAGTCCACGCGCTTGCCGAGCAGGTTCTGACGGAAGCGGCCCTGCTTGCCCTTGAGCATGTCGGCGAGCGACTTCAGCGGGCGCTTGTTGGCGCCCGTGATGACGCGGCCGCGCCGGCCGTTGTCGAACAGCGCGTCGACGGCCTCCTGCAGCATCCGCTTCTCGTTGCGGATGATGATGTCGGGCGCGCGCAGCTCGATCAGCCGCTTGAGGCGGTTGTTGCGGTTGATGACACGCCGGTAGAGGTCGTTGAGGTCGGAGGTCGCGAAGCGGCCGCCGTCGAGCGGCACCAGCGGGCGCAGATCCGGCGGGATGACGGGGACGACCGTCAGGATCATCCATTCCGGCTTGTTGCCCGAGAGCTGGAACGCCTCGATGATCTTGAGGCGCTTCAGGAGCTTCTTGGGCTTCAGGTCGGAGGTGGTGGTGGCGATCTCCTGGCGCAGGTCGCCCGCGATCTTTTCCAGGTTGAGGTCCTGGAGGATGCGCCGGATGGCCTCGGCGCCGATCATCGCGGTGAAGCTGTCCTCGCCGTACTCCTCCTGCGCGCGCAGGTACTCCTCCTCCGACAGGAGCTGACGCTCCTTGAGGGGGGTGAGGCCCGGCTCGATGACGACGTAGGACTCGAAGTAGAGGATGCGCTCCAGGTCCTTGAGCGCCATGTCGAGCAACAGGCCGATGCGGCTCGGCAGCGACTTCAGGAACCAGATGTGGGCGACGGGCGCGGCCAGCTCGATGTGGCCCATGCGGTCGCGCCGCACGCGCGCGAGCGTGACCTCGACGCCGCACTTCTCGCAGATCACGCCCTTGTACTTCATGCGCTTGTACTTGCCGCACAAGCACTCGTAATCCTTGATCGGTCCGAAGATCCGCGCGCAGAACAGGCCGTCACGCTCGGGCTTGAACGTGCGGTAATTGATCGTCTCGGGCTTCTTGATCTCGCCGTAGGACCAAGACAGGATCTTCTCAGGCGACGAGATCGAGATCTTGATCTGGTCGAAGCTCTGAGGCTGAGCCTGCTGGTTGAAAAGATTCATGACCTCTTGGTTCATGATCTGCTCCTGAGCTGACGGGGCGCCCCGTGGGCCGGTGGGCTGCCGCCGTGCTGGTCATCGCGCCGGGTCGGGGCCGTCCGTGCACGGCGCCCTTCCGTTCGTTCGAAATCCGTCCGCCGCCGCGAAACATCCGTCCCGCGGCGCGCCGTCATGCCGTCGTCGGAGGGGTTTTTCCCCTACTCCGCCGCCTCCGGCGGCGCTTCGAGCTGGTCGTTGGCGGCCCGCTTGGAGGAGATCAGCTCGACGTTGAGGCCGAGCGAGCGCATCTCCTTCACGAGCACGTTGAAGCTCTCCGGGATGCCCGCCTCGAAGGTGTCGTCCCCGCGCACGATGGCCTCGTAGACCTTGGTGCGGCCGGCGACGTCGTCCGACTTGACGGTGAGCATCTCCTGCAGCGTGTAGGCCGCCCCGTAGGCTTCGAGCGCCCACACCTCCATCTCGCCGAAGCGCTGGCCGCCGAACTGCGCCTTGCCGCCCAGCGGCTGCTGGGTGACGAGCGAGTAGGGACCGATGGAGCGCGCGTGGATCTTGTCGTCCACGAGGTGGTGCAGCTTCAGCATGTAGATGTAGCCCACCGTGACCTTGCGGTCGAAGGGCTCGCCGGTGCGCCCGTCGTAGAGCGTCGACTGCCCCGAACGGTCGAGCCCGGCCATCTCCAGCATCGCCTCGATGTCGGCCTCCTTGGCGCCGTTGAAGACCGGGGTCGCCATCGGCACGCCGCGGCGCAGGTTGTTGCCGACCTCCGCCAGATCCTGATCCGTCAGGCCGTCCAGCTCGGACGGGCTGTAGATCTTCGCCATCTGCTCGCGCAGCGGGTGGACATCGTGCGTGCGCAGGTAGGCGTCAACCGCCTGCGACACTTGGCGGCCGAGGCCTGCGGCGGCCCAGCCCAGATGCGTCTCGAGGATCTGGCCGACATTCATGCGGCTCGGCACGCCGAGCGGGTTGAGCACGATGTCGGCGTGCGTGCCGTCCTCCAGGAACGGCATGTCCTCGATCGGCACGATCCGGGACACCACGCCCTTGTTGCCGTGGCGGCCCGCCATCTTGTCGCCGGGCTGGATCTTGCGCTTCACCGCCACGAAGACCTTGACCATCTTCATGACGCCGGGGGGCAGCTCGTCGCCGCGCTGCAGCTTCTCGACCTTGTCGAGGAAGCGCTGCTCCAGGCGCTTCTTCGACTCGTCGTACTGCTTCTGCATCGCCTCGATCTCGGTCATCAGACGATCGTCGATGACCGCGAACTGCCACCACTGCGAGCGGGGATAGTCGGTGAGGTTCTCGCGGGTGAGGGTCGTGTCCTTCCGAAAACCCTTCGGGCCGGCGACCGGGGCCTGCCCCACCAGCACGTCGGCCAGACGCGCGTAGGTGTTGCGGTCGAGGATCGCCTGCTCGTCGTCCCGGTCCTTGGCGAGACGCTCGATCTCCTCGCGCTCGATGGCCTGGGCGCGCTCGTCCTTGTCGACGCCGTGGCGGTTGAACACCCGGACCTCGACGATGGTCCCGGTGACCCCGGGCGGAACCCGGAGCGAGGTGTCGCGCACGTCGGACGCCTTCTCGCCGAAGATGGCGCGGAGCAGTTTTTCCTCCGGCGTCATCGGGCTCTCGCCCTTCGGAGTGATCTTGCCGACCAGGATGTCGCCCGCGTGGACCTCGGCGCCGATGTAGACGATGCCGGCCTCGTCGAGGTTCTTGAGCGCCTCCTCCGAGACGTTCGGGATGTCGCGGGTGATCTCTTCCGGCCCGAGCTTGGTGTCGCGGGCCATCACCTCGAATTCCTCGATGTGGATCGAGGTGAACACGTCATCCTTCACGATCCGCTCGGAGAGCAGGATCGAGTCCTCGAAGTTGTAGCCGTTCCACGGCATGAACGCGACGAGCACGTTGCGGCCGAGGGCCAGTTCGCCGAACTCGGTCGAGGGACCGTCGGCGATGATGTCGCCCTTCTTCACGACCTCGCCCACGCGCACCAGCGGCTTCTGCGTGATGCAGGTCGACTGGTTCGAGCGCTGGAACTTCTGCAGCCGGTAGATGTCGACGCCGGGCCGGGTCGGGTCCGTCTCCTCGGTGGCGCGCACCACGATGCGGGTGGCATCCACCTGGTCGATGACGCCGGCGCGGCGCGCCGCGATGGCCGCGCCCGAATCGCGGGCGACCACCGCCTCCATGCCGGTGCCGACGAAGGGCGCGTCGGCGCGAACGAGCGGCACCGCCTGGCGCTGCATGTTCGAGCCCATCAGCGCGCGGTTGGCGTCGTCGTTCTCGAGGAACGGGATCAGCGCCGCGGCGACCGACACGAGCTGCTTGGGGCTCACGTCCATCAGGTCGACGCGGTCGGGGGCGACCACGATGACCTCGCCCGCGCGGCGGCAGACCACGAGGTCCTCGGTGAGGCGGCGCTCGGCATCCATCGCGGCGCTCGCCTGCGCCACGTAGTACTTCGCCTCCTCCATGGCCGAGAGGTAGACCACCTCGTCGGTCACGACCCCGGCCTTCACCCGCCGGAACGGGGTCTCGATGAAGCCGTACTTGTTCACCCGCGCGAAGGTGGCGAGCGAGTTGATGAGGCCGATGTTCGGGCCTTCCGGCGTCTCGATCGGGCAGATGCGGCCGTAATGGGTCGGGTGCACGTCGCGCACCTCGAAGCCGGCGCGCTCGCGCGTCAGGCCGCCCGGCCCGAGCGCCGAGAGACGCCGCTTGTGCGTCACCTCGGAGAGCGGGTTGGTCTGATCCATGAACTGCGAGAGCTGCGAGGATCCGAAGAACTCGCGCACCGCGGCCGCCGCGGGCTTCGCGTTGATGAGGTCCTGCGGCATCACGGTGTCGATGTCGACGGACGACATCCGCTCCTTGATGGCGCGCTCCATGCGCAGGAGCCCCAGGCGGTACTGGTTCTCCATGAGCTCGCCCACCGAGCGCACCCGGCGGTTGCCGAGGTGGTCGATGTCGTCGATCTCGCCCTTGCCGTCGCGCAGGTCGACGAGCGCCTTGACCACCGCGAGCATGTCCTCGCGCCGCAGCGTCCGCACCGTGTCGGCCGCGTCGAGGTCGAGGCGCATGTTCATCTTCACGCGCCCGACCGCCGAGAGGTCGTAGCGCTCGGCATCGAAGAACAGCGAGTGGAACATCGCCTCGGCGGTGTCGAGGGTCGGCGGCTCGCCCGGGCGCATCACCCGGTAGATGTCGAACAGCGCGCCTTCCCGGGCCGAGTTCTTGTCGACCGCCAGCGTGTTGCGGATGTAGGGGCCGACGTTGACGTGGTCGATGTCGAGCACCGGGATCTCCTCGGTGCCGACGTCGGTCAGGCCCTTGAGGAGCTTGTCGGTGATCTCGTCGCCGGCCTCGGCGTAGATCTCGCCGGTCTTGTAGTTGACCATGTCCTCGGCGATGTACTGGCCGAGCAGGTCCTCGTCGGTGGCGCGCAGGGCCTTCACGCCCTTCTCGGCGATCTGCCGGGCGGTCCGGGCGGTCAGCTTCTTGCCGGCCTCCAGCACCACCTCGCCCGAATCCGCGTCGATGAGGTCGGTGGAGGCCTTGAAGCCCTTCAGACGCTCGGCGTCGTAGGGCACGCGCCAGTCCGCCCCGTCACGCACGTAGGTGACGCGGTTGTAGAAGGTCGAGAGGATTTCTTCGCCGTCGAGCCCGAGGGCGAACAGCAGCGAGGTGACCGGGATCTTGCGCTTGCGGTCGATGCGCGCGTGCACGATGTCCTTGGCGTCGAACTCGACGTCGAGCCAGGAGCCCCGGTAGGGGATGATGCGGGCGGCGAACAGGAGCTTGCCCGAGGAGTGGGTCTTGCCCTTGTCGTGGTCGAAGAACACGCCCGGCGAGCGGTGCATCTGGGAGACGATGACGCGCTCGGTGCCGTTGACGATGAAGGTGCCGTTCTCCGTCATCAGGGGCATGTCGCCCATGTAGACGTCCTGCTCCTTGATGTCCTTGACCGACTTGGCGCCCGTATCCGGATCGACGTCGAACACGATCAGCCGCAGCGTCACCTTGAGCGGCGCGGCGAAGGTGATGCCGCGCTGGCGGCACTCGTCGACGTCGTATTTCGGCGCCTCGAACGTGTACTTGACGAACTCGAGCAGCGCGGTCGAGGAGAAGTCGGAGATCGGGAAGACGGACTTGAAGACGGATTGCAGGCCCTCATCGGCCCGTCCGCCCTCGGGCTCGTCCACCATCAGGAACTGGTCGTAGGACGCCTTCTGGACCTCGATGAGGTTCGGCATCTCGGCGACTTCCCGGATCTTGCCGAAGAACTTGCGAATGCGCTTGCGACCGACCAGCGTGTTGGCCATAGGTGACCTCGCTCCTCATCCACCGCATCATCGGGGCCCGGCGGGACGCGGATCGTTCCGCATCGACCGTCCGTAGGCCGGAGCGCCGCGGGGCCGGCGATCCTTGAAACCCGAACGAACCTATATGGGGATCCCGACCCCGGATCCCGAGGGGGCCGCCGAAGCGGCCCAAGCCCGCGGGCGAGAACCCGCGGGCTTGGGGGCTGCGAACACCGGTGAGGCATCCGCGGCGTGGGAAGGCGGGTCCGCGAGGACCCGCATCGTCTTACTTGAGCTCGACCTTGGCGCCGGCCTTCTCGAGCTGGGCCTTGAGCTTGGCGGCGTCGTCCTTGGACACGCCCTCCTTGACCGGCTTCGGAGCGCCCTCGACGAGGTCCTTGGCCTCCTTGAGGCCGAGGCCGGTGATCGCGCGGACCTCCTTGATGACCTCGATCTTCTTGTCGCCGGCCGCGGCCAGGACGACGGTGAACTCGGTCTGCTCCTCGGCAGCCGGGGCGGCGGCGCCACCCCCGGCCGGGCCGGCGGCCACGGCGACGGCGGCGGCGGCCGAGACGCCCCACTTCTCTTCGAGCATCTTGGCGAGTTCGGCCGCCTCGAGGACGGTCAGCGACGAGAGGTCGTCGACGAGCTTGGCAAGATCAGCCATTTTCCATTCCTGCGTGTTGTCGGTTTGAACGATGATGAAGGCGAACAGCCGTCAGGCCGCTTCGTCCGTCTTGGCACTGTCGGCATAGGCCCCGAACACGCGCGCGAGCTTGGCAGCCGGCGCGTTGACGACCTGGGCGATCTTGGTCGCGGGCGCCTGCACGAGGCCCACGATCTTGGCGCGCAGTTCATCGAGGGACGGCAGCGTGGCGAGCGCCTTCACGCCGTCCGGGTTCAGGGCCGTCGCGCCCATGGCGCCGCCGAGGATCACGAGCTTGTCGTTGGCCTTGGCGAAATCCACCGCCACCTTCGCGGCCGCGACCGGATCGCTCGAATAGGCGAGCAGGGTCGGGCCCTTCAGGAGGGGCTGGATGGAGGCGACGTCCGTGCCTTCGAGAGCGATGTTGGCGAGGCGATTCTTCGCGACCTTCACGGTGGCGCCGGCCTGCTTCATCTGCGCGCGCAGCTTCTGCATGTCGGCGACCGTGAGGCCCTTGTAGTGGGCCACGACGATCAGCGAGGTGGTGGAAAACACCCCGTTGAGCGACGCGACGAGATCAGCTTTTGCTGCTCTGTCCACCGGGCTCTCTCCGGTTGGCGGAACCGGGATCGGCTCCGCCGGTTGCACATGCCGCCCACGATTGAGCCGGGCCTTGGAAGACCGCGGCGATCGCGAGCGACGCTTCACGGCCCTGTCCCCGTTCCGGCGGCTTTTGCGGGCCGCGCAGCCCGGGCGAGATGGTTCAAACCGACGGCCCCGCCCGCCCTCTCGGACGGATGGAGCCTGTGAAACTTCGGTCTTCCCCGTCTGTGCAGGCTTGGGGATTAAGCCGGCGAACCGGCGCCTGCAGTCTCGGACAGGACATGGCCGGACGGGGCGCGAGGGGAAACCCCTTGAGCCCGCCGGCCACTCGTCACCCGGGGATCCGGGGACGTCTCGTCAGAACACGACCGATCGGTCGGTCCTCTCGTGTGTGTGAAAACGTGGAGGGGGGTCTATAGCGGCGTGCAAGCCGCCTGCCAAGTGCCGCGGGACGCGGAAAATGGAGTTATTCGGTCGCAGGGCGGCGACGCTCCCGCCTCACGCCGCCTCCCGCTCCGTCCGGCCCCGGCGCCACCAGCCGCCGGAGCGGGAGGCGGCGCGCTCGACCCGCTTCGTGGCGTAGAACGAGGCGTTCTGCTCGCCCCGGATCGCCTCGCGGCTGAAGCGGATCAGGTGATGGGCGACGAAGCCCATGTTGAACACCGCCTCGATCTGCCCCCGCCGCAGCGCGTAAGCGGCCGCACGCCAGAAGGCCCGCCGGTAGTCGGAGAGCAGGCCCACCTGCACGGCGATGTTGAAGCCCAGGGTGAGCCCGCGGCGCAGGTTGGTGCGCGTGAGCTTGCCCGACAGCGGCGTGGTGATGCGGTGGCGGTAGGTGACGTCGATCTGGTGGCGGAACCGGTCGAAGATCCGCTCGGGCGCGTAGGCGTGCGCCACGGCCCGGCGCCAGCTCGCCACGACCTCATCGTGCGGGCGCAGGAAGCGGACGTTCGATTCGAGGGCGGGATCGTCGACGAGACGGCCCTCCCGGGCGAGCCGGTCCCACAAGGGCGTGCGCGGCAGCGCCTGGAGCAGGTTCATGGTCAGGACCGGCACCCGCGAGCGGTCGATGAAGGCGAGCAGCCGCTCCTCCGACTCGGCCGTGTCGGTGTCGAGGCCGACGATGATCCCGGAGGTCACCTCCAGCCCGTAGGAATTGAGCGTCGCGATGCCCTCCAGGAGCGGCACGGCGGCGTTGTGCTGCTTGTCGATGCTCTTGAGCGCGTCGAGTTCCGGGGTCTCGATGCCGACGAACACCGTCATGAAGTTGGCCTGGCGCATGAGCTCGAGGATCTCGGGCTGCTTGGCCATGTTGAGGGTCGCCTCGCAGGCGAATTGCAGCGGGTAGTTCCGGCGCTTCTGCCATTCCACGAGGTGGGGCAGCATCTCCCGCGTGGCCTTGCGGTTGCCGATGAAGTTGTCGTCCACGAAGTAGACGACCGCCGGGTGGCCGGGCTGGGCGACGATGGCGTCGAGTTCGGCGAGCAGCTGCTCGGGGGTCTTGAGCCGCGGCTGGCGGCCGTAGAGGGCCGGGATGTCGCAGAACTCGCAGCGGTAGGGGCAGCCCGAGGAGAATTGCAGCGAGCCGATCAGGTAGCGCTTGAGCGGCACCTGCGCGTAGGCCGGGGCGGGAAAGTCCGCGAGGCCGAGGCGTTCCTTGGTCTCCAGCCGCACCTGCGCGGGCGGGCGGTCGACGCCGGCGTCGAGCCGGCGGATCAGCTCGTCCGTCGCGTCGCCGATCTCGCCGATATGGATGTAGTCGAAGCCCGGATACTGCTCGGGCGAGCCCGAGACCGAGGGACCGCCCAGCACCGCGACGCATCCCGCCGCCTGGGCACGGACCTGGATGTCGCGGATCTGCGGCGCCTGGACGTGCATGCCGGAGACGCACACCGCCTCCGCCCAGGCGAATTCCTCGGCCGTGGCGGGGCGGATGTTCTCGTCGATGAAGCGGACCTCCCAGCGCTCGGGCATGTAGGCCGCGATGAGGAGCAAGCCCTGCGGCGGCATGAACGCCTTCACGCCACCCATCAGCGGGTAGGCGTGCGAGAAGGTGCCGAAGGAGGGCGTGTAGGCGGGAAAGACGCAGAGGATGCGTCGCGAGGAGGAGACCGGGACGGAGCTGCGCATGGCGCACAATCTAGCACAGCGCGGCCGGACGGCGTCCCCCCGGCGCCCGATTTTCCCGTCGCGACCGCGCCGAGGGCCCGGCGTGGAAATCTCCCTTCCATGCCCGCCGTATTGCCGCGGTCATCGGCGTCAGCGATCCTCGGGGCAGAGAAGATCCGCGCAGGGAGGAGCCGGTGGCCAAGCTTCGTGTGCTCGTCGAGATCGTCCCGACCGTCGAACAGGCTGCGCTGGCGATGGCGTCGTCCGCCAGCATCCGACCGGCGAGTTCGGCCGACCTGTTCGCCCTGGCCGAGGCGATGATGGCCGGGCTTCCGGGGACCGGCATCGAGGTGACGGACGCCTTCGGCCCCATTCCCCTGGCGGCCGCGGATGCGTCGCTGGAGGCCGCCTCGGGCGAGCCCGCCCTCGCGTCGGCGTCGTCCACGTCGAGCCGGCGGCGGCGCGGCGGACCCAAGGCGGCCTCGCCGCCCCTGACGAACGTGGCGTCGGTGGTGCTGCCCTGCGAGGTCACGACCGCGGGGCTTCACGAACTGGAATCGCGATCCGACGTGGTGGTCTGGCCGGACAGCCGCCTCTCCCTGACGCAAGGCTCCGCGCCGGATGAGGGGCTTGTCGGCCTGCTGGATCTCGCGACGAGTGCCGGGGGCACCGACTGCCGCCCGTTCCGGCCCGGCGTGTCCGTCGAGGCGATCCGCACTCTGCTCGGGGTCGAGGCCCTGTGGCGGGACGGCTTCCGCGGTCAGAACGTGATCGTCGGCATCCTCGACGAGGGGGTGAGCAACCTCTACCCCGTCGTTGGTGGGCACCAGACCACGACGGAGCGGCGCTGGGGGCTGGCCGCGATCACGAGCCACGGCTCGATGTGCGCCGCCGACATCCTAGTCGCCGCGCCGGCCGCCCGCCTGTATGACTACCCCTTCCTCGGGCAGCCCAGTTCCGGTGGCGCCATCGCCATGTTCCAGGCGGTGCTGGACCAGCACCGTCGGGACGGTACGCCGCATCTCACCAACAACAGCTACGGCTTCGTCAGCGTGCCCCCGCGCGAGACGATGCCGAACCATGAGATCTGGAACTTGAACCACCCCGTGCACCGCAAGGCGCGCGAGGTCGTGGCGGCCGGAATTCCGTGCTTCTTCGCGGCGGGCAATTGCGGTGAGAACTGTCCGAGCGGGGCATGCCACCCCTCAGGCATCGGTCCCGGCCTTTCGATCCACGCTTCGAACAGCCTCGCCGAGGTGATCACCGTCGCGGCGGTCAACAGCCGGCACGAGCGGGTGGGCTATTCCAGCCAGGGTCCCGGGATGTTCGAGCGGGCGAAACCGGACGTCGCGGCCTACACGCACCTCTTCGGCAATTTCGGACCCGGACGGCCCGGCGGGCTCGCCCAGCCCTACGACAACGGAACCTCGGCGGCGACGCCGGTCGCCTGCGGCGTCGGGGCGGCCCTGCTCAGCGCCTTCGCGGACCTCTCCCCCGCCGCGCTCAAGGCGGCCCTGATGCAGAGTGCCCTGGACATCGGGCAGCCGGGACGCGATTTTCTCACCGGAAGCGGGGTGGTCAACGCCGCAGCGGCCTACCAACTCCTGCGGGGGGAAGGACGCATGCCGGGCCGCGTGCGGCCGCGACTGCCGGACGACCGGGTGGCGTGAGCGAGGAGTCGGACCATGAAATGGCTGGTGACCGCCGAGCGCCGCCTGGACGCACGGAACCTCGGCAAGGCGCTGGAACCGGCCGGCGCACACGTTGTGGACGAGCAGACCGCGACGCCGCTTGGAGAGGGCGAGCGGGTCTGGGAGGTCGAGGGCCCGCCCAACCTTGATGCCAAGCTCGTGGGCGTCAAGTCGATCACTGGCGTTTTCCCGTCCTCGACCATGACCTTGTACTGACGTCCCGCGCCGGTCGTCGGGTCTCCAACTCGGGTCGTCCAAGACGCAAGAAAGGCCCGCCCCGTGTCCGGAGCGGGCCTTCTGGTGTGCCGGACGGATCGCGGATCAGGCCGAGGTCTGCGCCGCGAGCACGCTCGCCGGATCGACCTTGATGCCCGGGCCCATCGTGGAGGAGACCGCGATGCGCTGGATGTAGGTGCCCTTGGCGCCCGTGGGCTTGGCCCTGGCCACCGCATCCGCGAAGGCGCGGGCGTTCTCGACGATCTTCTGGTCGTCGAACGAGATCTTGCCGATGCCGGCGTGGACGATGCCCGCCTTCTCGACGCGGAACTCGACCGCGCCGCCCTTGGCGGCGCCGACCGCGCCCTTCACGTCCATGGTGACGGTGCCGACCTTCGGGTTCGGCATCAGGCCGCGCGGGCCCAGCACCTTACCGAGGCGCCCGACGAGGGGCATCATGTCCGGGGTGGCGATGCAGCGGTCGAAGTCGATCGTGCCGCCCTGGATCGTCTCCAGCAGGTCCTCGGCGCCCACGATGTCGGCGCCCGCCGCCTTGGCCTCGTCGGCCTTGGCGCCGCGGGCGAACACCGCCACCCGCACGGTGCGGCCGGAGCCGTTCGGCAGGTTGCAGACGCCGCGGACCATCTGGTCGGCGTGACGCGGATCGACGCCGAGATTCATCGAGATCTCGAAGGTCTCGTCGAACTTGGCGGTGGAGCGCTCCTTCAGGAGCTTCACCGCGTCGGCGAGCGGGTAGACCTTGGTCGGATCGATGCCCTCGCGGGCGGCGCGGATGCGCTTGCCTTCACGTGCCATGCTGCCCTCCCCTTAGGCCGTGATCTCGAGACCCATGGCCCGGGCGGAGCCGCGGATCATGGCGACGGCCGAATCGACCGAGTCGCAGTTCAGGTCGGGCATCTTCTTCTCGGCGATCTCGCGGATCTGCGCCTCGGAGACCTTGCCGGCGGGCGCGCCCTTGCCGGGGGTCTTCGAGCCGGAGGCCGGCTTCTTGCCGATCTTCATCCCGGCCGCCTTCTTGAGAAAGAACGACACCGGCGGCTGCTTCATCTCGAAGGTGAAGGAGCGGTCCTGATACGCGGTGATGATCACCGGGATCGGGGTGCCCTTCTCGATCTGCGCGGTCTTCGCGTTGAAGGCCTTGCAGAATTCCATGATGTTGAGGCCGCGCTGACCGAGCGCGGGGCCGATCGGCGGCGACGGATTGGCGGCGCCGGCCGGCACCTGAAGCTTCACGTAACCCGTGATCTTCTTCGCCATGGGACTGCTCCCGTTGGTTGCCTCGCGCCCTCAGGGGCTCGAGCGAGGCGGTTGCAGGTCGCGGTGCGGCCCGGATTCCCGGCGGCGAACCGGGCGGACCTTCCGCGGGTGATGAGCGAATAGGGAGTAGCGAATAGCGAATAGCTGCGTCGGGCAGGCGGACAGGCTGCCGCCGGGCACGACGCCCTCTATTCGCTATTCGCTACTCCCTATTCGCGGTACGATCAGACCTTCTCGACCTGACCGTATTCGAGTTCGACCGGGGTCGCCCGGCCGAAGATGGAGACCGCCACCTTGAGGCGGGAGCGGCTCTCGTCGACCTCCTCGACGACGCCGTTGAACGACGCGAAGGGGCCGTCGGCGACGCGCACCGACTCGCCGACCTCGAAGGAGATCGACGCCTTCGGGCGCTCGGTGCCTTCCTGGACCTGGCCCTTGATGCGCTCGGCCTCGGCGTCGGGGATCGGCACCGGCTTCGACTTGTCGGCCCCGAGGAAGCCCGTGACCTTCGGGGTGTTCTTGATGAGGTGATAGACCTCGTCGGTGAGGTCGCACTTCACCAGCACGTAGCCCGGGAAGAACTTCCGCTCGGCATCGACCTTGCGGCCGCGGCGAACCTCCACGACCTTCTCGGTCGGGACCATCACCTCGTCGAACTTGTCGAGCAGGCCGCGCTGGGCAGCCTGATCCTTGATCGACTGCGCGACCTTGTTCTCGAAGTTCGAGTAGGCGTGGACGATGTACCAACGCTTCGACACGGTGCTCAACTCCTCAGGCCCCGATGCCCAACACCAGGGTGACGAGGTAGCGCAGCACCTGGTCCACGACGACGAAGAAGATGCTTGCCGCCACCACCATGACGAAGACCATCAGGGTGGTGATCAGGGTCTCCTTGCGGGTCGGCCACGTGACCTTGCGGCCCTCGTCGCGCACCTGCTGCAGGAACTCGAACGGTCCGACGCGCTTGGGCGCGGGCCGAGAGGGCGGCGTGGGCGCGCCGGCGCCTCCGCCGCGGGGCGCGGGGGTGCCGCGCGACGCATTGCGCCCGAGGTCCACTTTCTTGGTCGCTTCGTTCGATGCCATTGTCCGACGTACCGTCGCCGCTCGAAACCAACAGGGGCGCGAAGCCTGGCCCTTCCCAAGCCTGCGCCGCTGCCTTGTCCGATCTGGGATGGCGATGCGTCTAGCGCAGTTGCGCGGGCTTGTCGATGGCCCTGCAGGCTGCCGGGGACGGGGTGGTGGGCGGCTCGGTGCTTGGCAGGGGTCCCTGGCAGGAGTGGAGGGACTCGAACCCCCAACCCCCGGTTTTGGAGACCGGTGCTCTGACCAGTTGAGCTACACTCCTCAAGGCGCCGAGGCGCGCACGCTCTGTGCCGCATGGCGCCGCCGGATGCAAGAGGCTTCGTGGCGCGGGGCTTCGCGGCGCGAGCCGGGCCGGAGACGCCCTGAACGCAGCGGGGCCGGCGCATGCCGCGCCGGCCCCGCTCGTCCCGTTGCGTCCGGGGGCTGCCCGGACGCGAAGAGTCGGATTTATTCCGAGATGCTCGCGACGACGCCGGCACCGACGGTGCGGCCGCCTTCGCGGATGGCGAAGCGCAGC
>NZ_JBKIBX010000071.1:0-20701 GCF_046557895.1 Methylobacterium oryzisoli
CGCTGCTTCAAGGTCGCCCGGCGCCGCGCGCGCGCAACGATGCCCCGGAGTGGAAGGCGCCGCATCGCGGCTGGAGCCCCAAGCGCTCCTGGCCGACCATCGACATGGTGGCTCCCACAGGACCGGTGGGCGCCTGGACGGCACCGAGCGAGGCGGAGGGACAACCGGCTGACGGGACCGCGCGCGCCGACCAGCCGACAGGCTTTCCGGATCTGTCAGAGACAATGCGGGCCTTCCGTGATCGCCTCGCAACACCGCGTGCCTTCTCCGGCCTGGGAGAGGGCCTCGGGTCCAGGCGACCATCCCCGGTCTGCGTTCCGGAGGGCGCCCNAGAGACAATGCGGGCCTTCCGTAATCGCCTCGCAACACCGCGTGCCTTCTCCGGCCTGGGAGAGGGCCTCGGGTCCAGGCGACCATCCCCGGTCTGCGTTCCGGAGGGCGCCCGGTTCGAGGAGCGGACCTTCGCCAATGCCGCAGGCAGCCGGACCTACAAGGTGTTTGTGCCGAGCGGCTACACCGGTCAGGCGCTCCCGGTGGTGGTCATGCTGCACGGCTGCACTCAGAACCCGGACGATTTCGCCGCCGGCACGCGCATGAACGACTTGGCCGAGGAGCAAACCTTCCTGGTCGCCTACCCGCGCCAATCCCAATCAGCGAACATGCAGAAGTGCTGGAACTGGTTCAACGCCGGTGATCAGACACGCCATGGGGGGGAACCCTCCTTGATCGCCGGCATCGCGACAGCCGTTGTGGAGGAGTTCTCGGCCGATCCCACCCGGGTCTACGTGGCTGGTCTGTCCGCGGGCGGTGCGGCTGCGGCGATCATGGGGGCGACCTATCCCGATCTGTTCGCGGCTGTCGGCGTGCACTCGGGGCTGGCCTGTGGTGCCGCCAAGGACATGCCGTCGGCCTTCGCCGCCATGAAGGGAGGCGGTGCGGTTCAGCCGAGGCGGGACGGGCCGGCAGTGCCGACCATCGTCTTCCACGGCGACGGCGATCGCACGGTCAACCCTGTCAACGGGGACCATGTCATCGCACAGGCAAAATCCGATACGACGCTGTCCGAAACCGTGATGCGCGGCGAGACGCCAGGGGGAGTGGCCTATACGCGCACGGTCCATGCCGATGATGCTGGGCGAGGGATCCTAGAGCAATGGGTGTTGCACGGCGGCGGCCATGCTTGGTCCGGCGGCAGCGCGGACGGGTCGTACACCGATCCGCGCGGTCCCGATGCCAGTCGAGAGATGGTGCGCTTTCTTTTGGCCCACGCGCGAGCCAAGAGCGCGACCTAACGCTAAGCTCGACGGGGCGCGTCACAAATGCGAGGACTTGGGATGTGGTAGAATGAGGCGCTGCCCCAGGCTGGAGCTTGGCGAGCGAGGCGTGCCCGACACCCCAGACCTCGCCGACCGGGATCCCGACCAGCCACAGGGCACGCTCCGCCTCGCCGGAGAGGTCGCACACGCCCCCGAGTTCCGGCACGCTCTTGGCGATGTGGTTAGCGAGCTTGGCCAGCGTCTTTGTCGGCCCGATCCCGATGCAGGCTAGGACATCAATACCAGCGCGCGAGAGCTGGTCTCAAAGCACGAATCCGTTCCGTGCAAAAAACAGTGATGTGAATGTAAGGAACTTTATCACACGGTCGCACTTGGATGGTTCTAGCTCCCCTTATTTCGATTACCTCCAAGTCAGACCCGTGCGGTTCTCCCATGGCGGTGTACGGCTTGCCGGAACGCCCCATGAATTTTCCAAACAGTGACATGCGCGGCGATGTTTTCGCCCATCCTGGCCACAACGAGAGTTCCGCATGGCGACGATAAGAACGCTGATTCACGCGAGCGACAACCATGACCGCTGGTTACGTTGCCCCGTTTTCACGTATGGAGCGCGGGATCGGTCCTCGAATCCGTAGGTTGGCTGCATCGTGCGACCCGGGTTCGGGGCCGCGAAGTGTCATCTCGCCCAACGACCACACGACAGGATCGCTAAACAGCCGTGACCGACAACATAGCGAAACCGGCCTCAATATTCCGGCGCGAGGAGAGGCCATCCCAGATCGACGACGGAGCGCTTGCGCGCGACCTGACCCGCCACTGCACGGCTTATCGAGAGCCTGTTCGAAGACTGGCCCATTGGCAAGTCGCAAACACCTTGCTGCCGTACCTGGCACTCTGCGCCTTTATGCTCTGCGTGGCTGCGAAAGGCTACGGGCTTTTTGTGCTGCCACTCGCTATACCGGCAGGCGGGCTCTTGGTCAGGCTCTTCATCATTCAGCACGATTGCGGGCACGGCTCGTTCCTGCCCTCGCGCGGCGCCAACAACTGGCTCGGCCGCGCCCTGAGCGTCCTGACAGTGACACCCTACGACAGCTGGAAGCGGGCTCACGCCCTCCACCATGCCTCCACCGGCGACCTCAGCCGCCGTGGTACGGGAGACATCCACACGCTGACCGTGCGCGAGTACCTTGCCCTGTCGCGTTGGCGCCGGCTTCGCTATCGCCTCTATCGCAACCCGCTCATCCTGATCGTGCTTGGCTCGCCGCTCAACTTTCTCGTCCTGCAGCGGCTTCCCTCTGGCATGGGGCTAGCTTGGCGCGTGGCTTGGCGGGACGTGCTGACACTTGACATCTGCTTGGTTGCCGTGATGACGGCTCTGGCTTTCGCGACTGGCGGGATCGCGCCGATCCTCTGGGTGTTTCTACCGGTGATCAGCATCGCCGCCTGGATCGGTGGCTGGCTGTTCTACGTTCAGCATCAGTACGAGGAGACCGTCTGGGAGGAGGCAGAGGACTGGGACTTCCACCGAGCGGCGCTCGGCGGCAGCTCGTACTATGTCCTACCACGCGTCCTGCAATGGTTCACCGGCAACGTCGGCCTACACCACGTTCATCACCTGAACAGCCGCATCCCGAACTACCGACTCCAGGAATGCCTGGATGGTCACGCTTACCTCGCGCAGGTTGGTCGGTTGACGCTGCGGGACAGCCTGCGCTGCGTGGAGCTCGCGCTATGGGACGAGGATGCTCGCAAACTCGTCGGGTTCGCGCGTGTGCGGACGCGCTAGGCGGCCTGAGGACGGCCGATACCATTGGTCGGCGGACACGGTAGAAGTCTGCCGAGCCCTTGTCAGCGCATAGTACAACGCATCGTGGCGCTTCTGGCTCTTCGGCATCGCCAATCGTAGGGGCCTGATGGGCTTGCTTTGTCTCGGATGCGGAACTCAGTCGGCCCTGCTGACGTCGCATAGCCAGAATCGCGGACCGAGAACTCCTGACCCAAAGCGGCCCTTTGCGATGCGTGTGAGGAATGTCCGGTCGTGAGCGTTTTCCGGACGTTTAATTTCCTGACAGGGTTTTCCGGCATTGGCTGCCGCGCAGACCCCTCGCGGCAAGCACGTCAACCGCGGAGGGATCCTGAGCTGCAAGGAACCGGCCCGTTTTCTTAGCAGCCCCTCGCCAGCAGTTGAATAGCCGAGTAGGACAAACTCGCATCGGTCTGCAGTTGGAGCGTGTGATCGAAGAACCGGACGTTCGACGAAGCGTTACTCACGAGCCGATCTCACATCCGTGAGCGGGTGCGATCCCTCGGCTTCATCGCGGCAAGAGATGCCTGCACAGAAACGCCACGGCGCGCGTCCAGGCTAACTCTGCGGCCGCGCGGTCGTGGACGGAGGCACGCTGCTCGTTCGCGAAGGCGTGGTCAGCCTCGTAGCGGAAGAACTCGTAGGGCTTGCCGGCCGCATGCAATCTCGCCTCGAACGTGTCGACAGCCTGAGGCGTGCACCAGTCGTCGCGGTTGGCAAAATGTCCCTGCAGGGGCACAGCGATGGTCGCGGCGTCGACGACATCGGCGGGCGGCAGGCCGTAGAAGGCGACGCAGGCGGAGAGCCCGGGAATGATTGCGGCACCGATGATGGTGATCGCGCCACCCATGCAGAAGCCAGTCAGGCCAACCGCGGCGCCGTTGCGTGCGAGATAAGCGACCGCGCCGCCCACCACCTGGGCGGTGGTCGTCTTGAAGTCGAGGTTCTGCATCTCCTTCGCCGCCGCGACCGCGTCATGATAGGGGATGACGGTACCACCGTAGAGGTCGGGCGCGAGGGCAGTGAAGCCAGCTGAGGCGAAACGGTCGCACAAGCCCTTGATCTGTTCCGACACGCCCCACCATTCCTGGATGACGACCAGGCCGGGCGCGTCCCCTCGCGCGGTACTGGCCAGGTAGCCAGTCGCGTCGCCGCCGTCCAGCCGACCGAAGGTAATCACCGTTCCCACTGTCATCTCCCTTGGTTTTGCGAATGTGGCTCGTTGAGCCGCTCCGGCGGACGATGCGGTGGGCCGGGGTATGGATCGTTCGGTTCGGAGGAGTGCCCTCAGGCGCGGGGCAGGCCCACCGCGCCGGCTTCCGTTAAGTCCAGCGGTGGTGACGCAGTGAGCCGCGACACGCCCCAGGCGACCAGGAACGCCAGTGGCACGCTGAGGAATGCCGGCGGGTCGTAGGGGAACAGGGGCTCGGCGTACCCCAGCGTCTTCACCCAGATCGCTGGACCGACGATCGTCAGGCCCAGCGACGACACGAGGCCCGCGATGCCGCCCGCTAGCGCCCCCTCCGTCGTCAGGCCGCGCCAAGACATACTCAGGAGCAGGATTGGGAAGTTGGCGCTCGCCGCGATGGCGAAGGCCAGAGACACCATGTAGGCCACGTTCTGCGTTCTGAACGCCAAGCCCAGGGCGATGGCCGCCCCGCCGATCGCGAGCGAGGCGATCCGGCCGACCCGCAGCTCGCGCCCTTCGTCCTGACGCCCGAGCGCCTTGGCGTAGAGATCGTGGCTGATCGCCGAGGCGCCGGCCAGCGTCAGCCCCGCCACCACGGCAAGGATCGTCGCGAAGGCCACCGCTGAGACGACGCCCATGAGCACGTCGCCGCCGACCACTTGGCTCAGGTAGATCGCCGCCATGTTGGAGCCGCCGCGCAGGCCGCCTCCCGAGAGGAAGGCTGGGTCGGCCATGACCAGCGCCACCGCGCCGAACCCGATGACGTAAACCATGAGGAAGAAGGCAGCGTTGAGGAAGCAAGCGAACCACACCGAGCCGCGCGCCGCGCGCACGTCGGGAACCGTGAAGAAGCGCATCAGGATGTGAGGCAGGCCGGCAGTGCCGAGCAACAGCGCCAAGCCCAGCGAGAAGCCCGAGACCGGATCGCGCGTGATGGCGCCGGGCGCGAGGATCGCCTCGCGGCGCGGGTGAACGGCGACCGCTTGGTCGATCAGCGTGGAGAGGTTGAAGCCGAAGCGAGCGAGGGTCAGGACCGCGACCGTACCAGTTCCGACAAGGAGAATAACCGCCTTGACGATCTGTATCCAGGTTGTCGCAACCATCCCCCCGAAGACGACATAGCAGGTCATCAGGACGCCGACGAGGATAACGGAGTAGACATAATCGACGCCGAATAGGAGTTCGATCAGCTGCCCCGCGCCTACCATCTGCGCGATGAGGTAGAATGCGATCACCGTCAGGGACGAAACCGCGGTGAAGATGCGGATCGGCCGCTCGCGCAGACGCGTGGAGAGCGCGTCGGCGAAAGTGAACCGGCCAAGCCGCCTCAGGCGCTCGGCAATGAGGAACAGAACGATGGGCCAGCCCATGACGAAGCCGATGCCGTACATCATGCCGTCGAAGCCCACGACCGTGATCAGCCCGGAGACGCCCAGAAAGGCAGCAGCCGACATGTAGTCGCCGGCGATGGCCAGCCCGTTCTGGAAGGCGGAGAACTCTCCGCTGCCGGCGTAGAAGGCGCTACGAGAGCGGGTGCCTCGCGAGGCGAGCCACGTGATGACAAGCGTGACGGCGACGATGGAGAGGAAGAGCGTCACGGCGACGGGGTTGGCGCGGGCGTCCATCAGGCGGCCTCCCGTCCGTTCACCACGAGCACGTAGACGCCCATCACCGCCACGACGACGACCAAGAGGCCTGCCCCGAGGAGGAAGGACCACGGCACGCTGCCGAGGACCGGGCGGGCCAGCGCCGGCCCTAGCGCGTAGCTCGCGAGGAGGAAGCCGCCGTAGGCGAAGGCGACCAGGGCGGAGAGCCACCATCGCAGCGCTTCGAGGTCGTTCGGTTCGGAGCGAAGCGCTCCGGTCCCGTCCCGCGTCGACTCCATGCCCCCCTCCGTTCGCTCGGTCCTCGGTTCGGTGGCCCCGTGCCCGCTCGCCTCAGGAGGTGAGCGCCTCGGCCTCGGCGACGCCGAGCCGCGCGCCGACGCGCCGGGCCGTGGCCTCGCGCTTGGCAGTAATCTCGGCGGCAGCGGCCTTGGCGCGGGCGACCACCTGGGGCGGCGCCCGGTCGGGCGTGCCGGCATCGAACGGGGGCTCGGGCGCGTAGGCCATGTAGAGCTGGATGAACTGGGCGGCCTCCTCGCCGCGCAGCCGTGCGGCGACCTGCAGCGCGCCATCGATGCCCGCGGTCACGCCCGCCGCGAAGACGAACTTGCCGTCCTCGACCACCCGCTCGTCGACCGGTGTGGCACCGAAATGCGTGAGCAGGTGGGACGCTGTCCAATGCGTGGTGGCCCGGCGGCCCTTCAGCAGGCCCGCGGCTCCGCAGATCAACGCGCCGGTGCAGACGGAGAACACGCACAAAGCAGACTCCGCTTGGCGGCGCACCCAATCGAGGACCGTCTCATCCTCCATCAAGGCCTCCTGCCCGAAGCCGCCGGCGACATGCAGGAGGTCGAGCGGCGGTGCCTCGGCGAGATCGGCGTCGGTTGCGATCCGCAGGCCCCGCACGTCCGTGACCATGCCGCCGCCCTTAGCGAAGATGTGGTAGGTCGAGTTCGGGATGCGCGAGAGGACCTCGAAGGGTCCGGTGAGGTCGATCTGGTCGATGCCGTCGAAAACAAGGGACCCGATCTGGAGGTGTTTGTTCGGATCGAGCATGGGTGTTTTCCTCTCTAAGCTTGCAGGGTTGGGGTGGCGCTCGACTGACGGCGGAAACGCTCTCTGTAATCGCCTGGCGGCACGCCGACCTGACGCAGGAACGAGCGGCGCATGGTCTCCTCGGTCTGGAAGCCGCAGGCGCTAGCGACGATGCCTAGCGGCATGCGCCCGCTCTCGAGGACGCGCCGCGCCGCCTCGACCCGCAGCCGCTCGACCATCCGGCCCGGCGTCACTCCGGTCTCGGCGCGAAACGCTCGCGCGAATTGACGAGGGCTCAGGCAGGCGCGGGCGGCGAGCTCCGGCACCGACAGCGTGCGATGCAGGTTCTCGTTCATCCAGGCCAGGAGATCACCCAGCCGCAGCGACGGCGCGCTCTGCGCGGCGAGCACGGTGCTGAATTGCTTCTGGTCGCCCGGGCGGCGCAGGAACAGAACGAGTTCGCGGGCGACGGCGAGGGCCAGCGCATGGCCGTGATCGGCCTCGACGAGGGCGAGGGTCAGATCCATCCCGGCCGTGACGCCCGCGGAGGTCCAGACGTTTCCGTCGCGCACGTAGATCGGTTCGGGATCAATTTTGAGATCGCCGTGCCGGCGGGCAAGCTCGGCGCACCAGCGCCAATGCGTGGTCACGCGCCGGCCGTGCAAGAGACCGGCTTCCGCGAGCAGGAACGCCCCCGTGCAGACGCCGATGATGCGCTCGGCGCGCCCGGCGAGGGTGCGGACGAGATCGACGATGTCGGGCTCGGCGCACCGCGTTCGGGCACCCTCGCCGCCCGCGACGATCAGCGTGTCGAGGCTTCCGTTTGCGCGAAGCTCCGCCTCGCTAACCGACGACCTGAGCCCGACACCGGCCGAGGTATCGCCAAGCCCTTTGCCCGCTACGATGTGTACGCGGACATCATACAGGACTGCACCCGCGGACGCGGCCGTGTCGCCCAGACTCGTCCGCCTGAGATGCCCCGCCTGAGCGAGAACCTCAGCCGGCCCCGCAACGTCGAGCAGCTGTGCCGGGGCCGGTGCCAGGATGACGACCTTGTGAGGTGGGTCGGATAGCGGTGATTGGTTTGCGAGTTGCATGCCTCATCGAAACGGAGACTGCGTGAGGCAGCAAGGACATTGTACCCTCGCATTCTGCCATCCGCGGTCACGTCAAGCGAGGCAGATTGCCGGAGCTACGTGGGTTAGGTGCGCCCATAACGTCCGCCGGATTGATCTCGACCGCGATGGAGTGCCGACTTGACCATCACGCTGTGGCCCGCCGCAATTTATGCCCTGGCCCTGACCGTGGGCAGCGTCGGCTCGGCCTCCGCTCAGGGTGCCGGTGGGTCGGCCAGCGGGCATAGCGGAGGCAGCAACACCAGCAACCAGACCAAGCCCGGCAGCGGGTCGGGCCGCTGAGCGGCTGCAGGACGTGTCTCGCGGGCAGGCTCCGCCCGGGTAATCCATCCCTGATCGTCCGAGCGGGGCGGGAGGATCGCGTCGGCAACCGTAGCGCCGTGGTTACGGCCGGGCGAGGACGCGGCTTCGGGGGCTCGGCGCCTGCAGCAGGGCCGCGACGGCGCCCGCGATCTTCTCGCCGCCCCGGACGGAGGGCTCGATCGGATTGGCGAAGTCCGCGTCCTCGTCGCACAGGACGCGCAGATCGATGAGGGCCAGATCCCGCGCGAAGGCCTCGCGGGTGATGGCATCGTTGAGGAGCGTTAGTGCCGCCGAGGCCAGGCGGCGGCGGGCCGGATCGGGATAGCGCGGATCGTAGATGGTGCAGATCGCGGTCGAACGGCCGCGGGCCAGCACCGCATCGAGCATGGCGCGGTACTCCGCGCGGAACCGGTCTCGCACGTCGGCGAGCGCCGCGATCGCCTCGGCGATCGAAGCGGCGCGTCCGTCGAGCAGCCCCGAGGCCCGCAGGGCGTCGTTGCCGCCCGCGCTGACCACCAGATGCGTGGCGTCGTCCGGCAGGCGGGCGAGCTGGCGCGTCACGTCCGCCAGCACCGCCCCGTCCACGGCCAGCAAGGTGGCCCGCGCGCCCTCGGGCAGGGCGGTCCGCACCTGGCGCACCACGTCGGGACCGCCGCGCACGTAAGCGCCGTTGTCGAACACGGAATCGCCGAGAAGGACGATGTGGGACATGGGCCTTCCTGTCTGCCCGGGCCGGGACGACGCCCGCGCCGCGGCCACGGGTGTGGCCATGTGCGCGACCATTGTCAGGACAGCGCGCCGCCCGATCATCTACGCACGCAGGAATGCGGTCAGCGCCGTGTTCACCCGCTCGGGCTCCTCGTGGTGGAGCCAGTGTGTGGCCTCGGGCAGCCATTCGATCCGCCCGTCCTCGCAGCGAGCCAGGCAGGCGGCGGCGAGGCCGGGGCTTAGCGCCACGTCCTTGCGGCCCCACAGAATCAGGGTCGGGACGGTGATGGGTCCGGCCAGGGTGCGGCGCTTGAGCCGCACGGCGCGGTACCAGTTCAGCATGCCCTCCAGCGCACCCGGCTGCGACCACGCCTCGCGGTAGCGGGCGATGTCCTCTGCCGCGAAGGTGCCCGGCCGGCTCGTGAGGTGCAGGGCCTGCCGCAGGGCGAGGAATCCGGCTGCGCGCAGCCCGGCCTCCGGCAGGCGCGGCACTTGGAAGGCCGCGAAGTAGCCGACGCGCAGTGCCTGCACGGGATGGCGCCGGGCATAGGCTGCGAGGATGTCGGGATGCGGGGCATTGAGGACGGCGAGCCGCTCGACCCGCTCGGGCGAGCGCGTGGCCAGCCACCAGCCGACGATGCCGCCCCAATCGTGCCCGACGAGCCGGACCCGCGCGGCGCCGTGGTGGTCGGCCAGCGCCAGCACGTCGTCAGCGACCCGGTCGAGATGGTAGGCGGCGAGGTCCGACGGCTTGCTGCTGAGGTTGTAGCCGCGCTGGTCGGGCGCCAGCACGCGCAGACCCGCCTCCGCAAGGGCGCTGATCTGATGACGCCAGCCGAACCAGAACTCGGGAAACCCGTGCAGCAGGATCGTGAGCGGGCCGTCGTCCGGTCCGGCGGAGGCCACATGGAGTACCGCCTCGGGCAGGCGCACGAGCGACAGGTCGGGCGAGGTCGGAGGCTTCATGGCGTCTCCGGGCTGGCGATCTGGCCCAACGCCGCCCGCCACCCCGGGATCCGGCAGCGACGTTGATGCCGAAGCGCCTAGCCCCGCTGGATTGGGTCGCCAGCCACCGCCGTCCTTGCATTCTCAATCGTGAGTGCTGACCACACCAGTGGGCCGGCGGCTCGGCTTGCTGACTAGGTGTGCAGTCGATGGGACGTCTACCGCCCAGTGGAGGAACTTGAACGCGTCTTCATGTGCTCCATACCGTGCACCCGAATTCATTCCGTTGCGATCATCGCAGCCCAGCAGCCGGCAACCTCCGGCATCATCGCAGGTTGGTCCCGGTGCCGCCGGCTGGTCCCGGGGATGCACATCCGCCGGAATAGACACCCTCCCGCTCTGAGCGGCGTGGTGCCGGCGGGCCGCAGCACCGAGACGGCCGGCAAAGCGGTCGTGAGAGCGAGGCAGGCTTCACGATGAGCGCCATTCCGTTCGACAACAGCTACGCCCGCCTGCCAGGGCGCTTCTTCGCGCGGGTCGATCCGACGCCCGTCCCAGCCCCGCAGCTGATCAGCCTGAACCGAGCGCTCGCGGAAGCACTCCAGATCGATCCGGACTGGCTCGCCAGTCCGGACGGCGTCCCTGTGCTCGCAGGCAACGCCGTTCCGCCCGGGGCCGAACCGATCGCGACGGCCTATGCGGGTCACCAGTTCGGCCATCTCGTGCCCCAGCTCGGAGATGGACGGGCGATCCTCCTGGGCGAGGTCGTGGACCGGGGCGGGACGCGCCGCGACATCCAGCTCAAAGGCGCCGGGCCGACCCCCTTCTCCCGGCGGGGTGACGGCCGGGCCGCCCTTGGGCCAGTTCTGCGCGAATACCTCGTCAGCGAGGCGATGGCAGCGCTGGGCATCCCGACCACGCGCGCCCTCGCAGCCGTGACCACCGGGGCGAACGTCGCGCGCGAGCGGCTGCTGCCCGGAGCGATCCTCACCCGGGTCGCTGCGAGTCACATCCGGGTCGGCACCTTCCAGTTCTTCGCGATCCGCCGCGACACCGACGGCGTAAAGCAGCTGGCCGACCACGTCATCGCCCGGCACTACCCCGCGGCGGCGGAGAGCAGGCAGCCCTACCAAGCGTTGCTCGCAGCCGTAATCGAGCGTCAGGCCGCCCTCGTCGCTCAGTGGCTCTGCGTCGGCTTCATCCACGGCGTGATGAACACCGACAACATGGCGGTCACCGGGGAGACGATCGACTATGGTCCCTGCGCCTTCCTGGACGCCTACGATCCGGCGACGGTGTTCAGTGCCATCGACGAGCACGGCCGCTATGCGTACGGCAACCAGCCGGCGATCGCGCAGTGGAACCTTGCGCGGCTCGCCGAAGCCCTGCTGCCGCTCCTGGCACCAGAGACGGAGTCGGCGATCGCGGTCGCGCAGGATCTCCTCGCCGGCTTCGTGCCGCGCTTCGAGACCGCCTATCATGCGGGTCTAAGGCGCAAGCTCGGCCTCTTCATGGACCGCGAGAGCGACGTGGCTCTGGCCGGCGGCCTCCTGGAGGTCATGACTGCCAACCGCGCCGACTTCACGCTCACCTTCCGGCGCCTCGGGGCCGCGGCCGCCGACCCGGCGGCGGACCGCGACGTGCGGGACTTGTTCATCGATCCGACGGCCTACGATGCCTGGGCCGCACGCTGGCGCGAGCGCCTCGCCGCTGAGCCCCGCCCGGGCGCGGAGCGGCGGGAGACCATGGACGCGGCCAATCCCGCTTTCATCCCGCGCAACCACCGCGTCGAGGCGGTGATCGCCGCCGCCATCGAGCGCGACGATTTCGGTCCCTTCGCCGAGCTGAACACCGTGCTGGCCAAGCCCTACGACGACCAAGCGGCCTTCGCCGCCTACGCTGATCCGCCGGCGGAGTACGAGCGCGTCCAGCGCACCTTCTGCGGCACGTGATCCCCTCGCGTGCTGAGTGGACCGGGTGCGCAGAGTGCAGGATCGCCCGCGCTACGGCAGGACGGAGCAGGAGCGCCGATCCCGAAAGCCTTCGATCTGGTTCGAGATCGCCCGACGGGCGGCGCTCGCGCTGCCCGGTGTGGCAGAGGACACCACCGCGGCCGGTCCGGTCTTTCGGATCGGTCGCAGGCGGCTCGCGTGGCTCTCGACCGACGGCGTCTCACTCGTGGTGTTCATCGGCGAGGACGAGCGCGAGATGTTGATTGCGGCCGAGCCGAGAACCTTCTCGGCTGTCGGCCACGACCGCGGCCGCCCTCTGATGCGGGTTCACCTGGCCTATGTCGACGAGGTCAGCCTCGCCCGCATTCTGACGCAGGGCTATCGGGAGCTCGCCCGGCGGCGCGCTCGGCCCCGCTCGCAGAGCAGGCCGTGACGGCTTCCGTCAGCTTGAGCCGTGCTGGCTCACCTCTGCGGCTGAGGCCTCGGCATCAATGTCGCGCAGCAGAACCGCGGCGGCGGTGAGAGGTCGAGGAAGGGGAGCATGCCGGTAAGAGCGAAGGCAATATGGAGAAGCATCATGTCCGTGCGAACAGGTTGATGGTCCTAATCTTAAGTGTAGTGATTGGCCTATTCGTCGTCGCCGGCACTCCCCTCATGCTGATGGAGTAGTGCGCGCTCAGAGGTGTCGCCTTGCCTGCACTGACTGACTCCCACGTCGATCTTGCTCGCATCTGCCGGAGCGAAAGGGAATAATTGCAGATTCGATAGTTCCGCTCTTGAGCGTCGAGCAGCCATTCCGGCGGCTGTGAGCGAGGGTCCGGAAGTAGTGCGTAGCTGAACAAGCCAGACGCGAACTCGTGACCCCGTGCGGACCTTCGAGTTGCGTGTTGGGTATGTCTGGTCACAAGCAATTTCCGGACGTTCATTTTTCTGAAATACTTTCCTGACACTCGCAGTTGCTTCCTGCCGCTCCGTTTGAGGCTCGGCCGGCTTGTACAGATAGCGGTCGTTTTCTGGCGGCCGAACCATCTCCCCTCTGGTCATTCCAGAATCCTGCTATCCAATCGAGAAATCGGAACAGGAACGTCGACCCAGCGCTTTCCAGAGGATGTGAGCGAGAGCGTGTTGATGACCAAAGCAGTGATCTTTGACGTGGACGGGACCCTAATCGACNCGCTCTTGGCTTCCAGGCGGACGCGCGTGCGCTCAGCGCGACCGGCGAGGGCGAGGGTCTCATCGCCCCGAGCAACACGCAGAGCCGTGCCGTCTACCTGTTCGAGGAGCTGGCCGTCGGCAATGGCCTACGGCTCCAAGCCGCTGGACGGTTGGAGGGCTCGCGCGTGGCCGGCACGGCAACGCAGTTTCCGAGCGACTTCCTGCCTGGGGCGGAAGCTCCTCTGGAATATCCCCGTCGTCGCGAGTTCTTGGCCAAGAGCGTCAGCTTCGGCGCGCTCCAGGATTTGCCTTACGACTTCGTCGCGAGCCTGAACGGGCAGTACGTCGAGCGGGCACCATTCGCGCTGGAGCTGTTCTCCCGCGGCCCTCACGAAGCTACGGCGACGTTCGAGATCGGCAATCCGAATTTGAAACTGGAGCGTGCCCGTACGATCGAGGCAAGTATTCGCCGGGCAGTAGGACCCTTTCGGTTCGACGCTTCCGGCTACTACAACCGCTACACGGGCTTCATCTACAAGCGCGAGACCGGCATCTTCTGCGGTGATACGTTCAGCACCTGTGGGAGCGAGGACGAGCTGCGCCAGATCGTCTACACACAACAGAACGCCACGTTCTACGGGGCGGAGATCGCGGCGCAGCTTGATCTGATCCCGATCGGCAACGGCTTCATCGGCCTTGATGCGCAGTACGATTTCGTGCGTGCGCAGTTTGACGACGGTAGTTACGTCCCGAGGATCCCTCCTCACCGTGTAGGCGGTGGCCTGTTCCTGCGGGCTGATGGCTGGTTCGCGCGGGTGAACGTCCTGCATGCCTTTGCGCAAACCGAGACAGCACCCCTTGAGACGATCACGCCCGGCTGGACCGATCTGCGCGCCGAGATCAGCTACACGAAGCTTGTTGATCCTGCGGTTTATGGAGCGAGCGAGATCACGTTTGGCCTGCAGGGGCGTAATCTGTTGGATGACGAGATCCGCAACTCGGCCTCGTTCAAGAAGGACGAGATACTGCTGCCGGGCCGCAACGTGCGCCTGTTCCTCACAGCACGCTTCTGACCCCGTTCAGATGGTCCTGAGCGGTGATATGCGCGTCACGATCGATTTTGTGCTGGCACTTACGCGACTCGGTGAGGGGTTCAGGTTGATTGGCATCACCGGAAGGTCCGCTGTCGAGTGACGAACGGCCACTCCGGCGACGCTGATCGAAGGTCTGGAAGTGGCGCAGAGCTGAACAAGCCGGACGCGAACTCCTGACCCAAAGCGGTCCTTAGCGGCGCGTGGGAGCAATGTTCGGTTGCGAGCGCATAGTTGAACTTCCCGGGCATCCAGGTGATGGGTCATCGGGACCTGAGCGTCCGGTCAGACACCCTCTTCGCGGTCGCTGCATGCTCGATCAGGAGCGCTAGCCATTGATGAGCTGCATTGGTCGCTGACTCCCGGCTGCCAGCACGGCGCGGCGTTGCTGGAGGCTGTCCAGAAGCGATCTGTGCTCAGGATGCATACAGTTTAGCCCCGATCATAAGATAAGGATCGCGAAACAAAGAGCGTTCTAACGCCCCTGTGCGCCCTGTTCGATCGAGGCGCGGCAAGCTACGCGGCAAGCATCAAGGATCTCGTCAGCCAGCAGTGCAGTATCTGGACAAGCCCTGGACAGGACAATCGCGCCGACGGCCTGAGCCAGGACGGCAATCGCTGCGGCACGGTTTGCTGGATCGTCGCCATGTTGCGATGACAGGTGATCCTCGATCAGTCTCACGAGGCCCTCGATCCCCGAGGCGAAGGTCGCTTTGGCCTCGTCCGGCTGACGCGCGGCGTCGCTGCTCAGAGCCGTGGCTGGGCAACCCAGGCCGGGCGCATCGCGATGCGCCCGGGAGATGTAGCCCTCAATAAAGGCGACGGCGTCGCGCCCCTTACGGCGCTCTGCCATCTCGCTGAACCCGCTCGCGCAGGCTTCCACGATCAGCTCCTCCTTGGAGCGGAAGTGATTGTAGAAGCCTCCGTGCGTGAACCCGGCGCGCTCCATCAGATCCGCCACGCCGACGCCATCGAAGCCGCGTTCGCGGAACAGCCGTGAGGCGGTCGCCATGATCCGCTCGCGGTTGGCCTGCTTCTGTTCCTTCGTGATCCGCACGTCGCACCTTCCTCCGCCGCGACTTCGGCAATGATGTTCATCATCATAGCTTGACCCCTTCGATGATGTCCATCATCGTTAGAGGGCAACGCGATGGAGCCCGCATGCCCGACGCCAGTCTTGCCGTGCCCACCCGGTCCGCCGCCCCGAATCACGTGCTCGGCATCGTGTGCGTCGGCATCGTCCTCGCCAACCTCGACCTGTTCATCGTCAACGTGGCGCTGCCCGACATGGCCCGGAGCTTCCGCGACGCGACGCTGGAAGACTTGTCCTGGATCCTCAACGGCTACGCGATCGCCTATGCGGCCCTGCTGGTGTTCTTCGGACGCCTGGCCGAGCGTCACCACCGGAACCATGGCTTCCTGCTCGGGGTCGCGCTGTTCACCGCCGCGTCGGCCGCCTGTGCCGCCGCCTGGAGCGTCGATGCCCTGGTCGCCTTCCGCCTCGTGCAGGCGGCGGGCGCGGCGCTGATGACGCCGGCGTCGCTGGGATTGCTGCTCGCCTCCTTCCCACCGGACCGTCGCGGCGGCGCGGTGCGGACTTGGACCGCCATTGGCGGGCTCGGCGCGGCTCTGGGACCGCTCGTCGGCGGCGTGCTGGTCACCTTCGATTGGCGCTGGATCTTCGCCGTCAACGTTCCGATCGGCTTCGCCGCCTTGCTGATCGGCTGGCGGCTGCTGCCCGATGTCCCGGGCCACGATGTGCCGCGGCCGAGCATTCGGGCGGCGACACTGGTAACGGGCGGGATCGGTCTACTCACTTACGCGATCATCAAGGTGAACGATTGGGGCTGGCTGTCGCTGAAGGTCGGGAGCTGCCTGCTGCTGTCCAGTGTGGCGCTCAGTCTGTTCGTTCGTCACTGCCTCCGTTCGAGCAATCCGTTTGTCGATCCGGCACTGTTTCGCATTCGTCCCTTCGCGGGTTCGGTTCTGGTCTCGGCGCCCTTCTCGGCCGCCTTTGCCGGGATGCTGCTGTCGGTCGCTCTCTACCAGCAGGACGTCTGGGGGTTTTCGGGGCTGCAGGCCGGGCTCGCCATCGCGCCAGGGCCCCTGATGGTGCCCCTCACGTCCATCCTGGTGGCGGGGTGGCTGATCAGGCGATTCGGCGCTCTCACGGTGGTCAGCACGGGCCTCCTCTGCTTCGCCGCGGGGTTGGCGTGGTGGGCTGCCAGGATGGGCCCGACGCCGGACGTCCCGGTGGTGGTGATCGGCATGATGCTGACCGGGTTGGGAGTCGGACTGACTCTCCCGACCGTGATGGGTGTCGGTCTGGGCTCGCTCCCTCCGTCCTCGTTCGCGACCGGATCGGGGGTGGCCAACATGGTCCGCCAAGCCTGCATGGCGGTCGGCGTGGCGGTCCTGGTCGCTGTCCTGGGCTCGCCACCCGATGCCGCGGCGCGTACGCACGCCTACCAGAGCGGCTGGTGGATCCTGACGCTGCTGACGCTCGTCAGTCTGGTTCCCGCATGGCTCCTCCTGCGCGACGCCAGCCGGCCAGCGAGGGCCGGAACAGGGGATGTCTCCCGATGAGCGCGCCGGCTGCCTTCGACCTATCCGACACGCGCCTCGCCACGCCGGCCACCTAATCCGACCGTCCCACGCCGATCTGCCACAGGAGAGAGTCCCATGCAGACCCGCGACATCGTTCTGTGCCATCCGGTCCGCACCGCCATCGGTGCCTACGGCGGCAGCCTCAAGGGCATTCCTGCCACCGACCTGGGCGCGGCCGTGATTCGTGAGACGATTCGCCGGTCCGGCCTCGACGCGGGCAGGCTCGGAAGTGTGACGATGGGCAACGTCGTCCAGGCCGGGAACCGGATGAACCCGGCCCGTCAGGCCGCCGTGAACGGGGGCGTGCCGGTCGCGGTGCCCGCGCTGACGGTCAACCGCGTCTGCGGATCGGGTGCCCAGGCCATCGTGACGGCCGCAGACGAGATCCAACTGGGTCACCACGACGTGGTGATCGCCGGCGGCATGGAGAACATGGATCGGGCGCCATACCTGATGGAGGGCGGACGCTGGGGCTACCAGATGGGCCACGCACAGATCCTCGACAGCATGCTGAATGACGGCCTGAACGACGCGTTCTCCGGCGAGCATTCCGGGTGGCACACCGAGGATCTCGCCGCACAGGTCCAGATCAGCCGGGAGGCGCAGGATGCCTGGGCGGCCCGCTCCCAGGCGCGGTTCGCGAAAGCCCAGGCAGCTGGCTTATTCGATGCGGAGATCGCCCCCGTCGAGATCAAGGGCCGAAAGGGCATTGAGACCTTTGCCCGGGACGAGGCTCCGCGTCCGGAGACGACTGCCGAGACGCTCGCGAAGCTCAAGCCCGCCTTCCGGAGGGACGGAACCATCACGGCCGGCAACGCGCCGGGCCTGAACTCCGGCGCGGCGGCGATGCTCCTGAGCGAGCGAGGCTTTGCCGAGGCCAGCGGTCTGGAGGCATTCGGACGCCTCGTCGCGTACGGCGTCGGTGCGTGCGAGCCGAGCCTCTTCGGCCTCGGTCCGGTCCCGGCCGTCCGGCAGGCCCTGGAGCGTGCCGGGTGGACCCTCGGCGATCTTCAACGTGTCGAGATCAATGAGGCTTTCGCGGTCGTGCCTCTCGCGGTCGCCAAGGAACTCGGCCTGCCCGAGGACATCGTCAACGTCGAGGGTGGCGCGATCGCGCATGGTCATCCCATCGGGGCAACCGGCGCCGTACTGACGACACGCCTGCTCCACTCCATGCGTCGGGACGGCATTGAGCGCGGCATCGTCACCCTTTGCATCGGCGGCGGCCAGGGCATCGCGCTCGCGCTAGAGACAGTCTAGCCACGTCACGATCCCTGGGTCTCTCTGGTGGCTTAATCAGCAATCTTAGCGCGGCCGTCCCGCAGTGATGGTCCCGTGTGAAACTCTTGAGTTTCGGCCAGTGTATCCGACAGCGGTGCTCCGGACCGCCTGCACTCGAAAGTCCGTTCACTGAGCGACATCAATCCCTTGACGGTGCGGCTACAAGGGAACGCCAATGGCAGCATAGCTAAACTTGCCGCACGAAAGCTCCTGACCCCGTGTGGATCTTCGAGGTGCGCGTTGGGTATGTATGGTCGCAGGCAATTTCCGGACATTCATTTTCCTGAAATACTTTCCTGACACTCGCAGCTGCTTCCTGCCGCTCCGTTTGAGGCTCGGCCGGCTTGTACGGATAGCAGTAGTTTTCTGTACGGCCAAGCCATCTCCCCTTTGGTCATTCCAGAGTCCTGCTATCCAATCGAGAAATCGGAACAGGAACGTCGACCCAGCGCTTGCCAGAGGATGTGAGCGAGAGCGTGTTGATGACCAAAGCAGTGATCTTTGACGTGGACGGGACCCTAATCGACTCTGTCCCCCAGCATGCCCGGGCTTGGCAGGATGCCTTCCGAAACTTCGGCCACGACATCCCGTTTGAGGATCTGCGCCGCCAGATCGGCAAGGGCGGCGACAAGCTGCTGCCGGTCTTCCTGTCAGAGGACGAGTTGCAGGAAATTGGCGAGGCGCTAGAGAAGCATCGCTCGCAGATCCTGAAAGAGCGCTATCTGCCGACTATGAGGGGCTTTGCGCAGGTGCGTGCGCTGATCGAGCGCCTGCAAGCAGACGGCAAACAACTGGCACTGGCCTCTTCCGCTAAGCAAGACGAATTGCAAGCCTACAAAAAGATCGCGCAGATCGACGATTTGATCGACACGGAAACCTCTTCTGACGACGCTCAGGAGAGCAAGCCCGACCCGGACATCTTCCAGGCCGCCCTGCAGCAGCNTCTGCAAGCAGACGGAAAACAACTAGCATTGGCCTCTTCCGCTAAGCAAGACGAATTGCAGGCCTACAAAAAGATCGCGCAGATCGACGATCTGATCGACACGGAAACCTCTTCTGACGACGCTCAGGAGAGCAAGCCCGACCCGGACATCTTCCAGGCCGCCCTGCAGCAGTTGAAGGGGATCGCGGCAGGGGATGCCATCGTCGTCGGCGATACCCCCTATGACGCCGAGGCCGCCGGTAAGGCGGGTCTGCGCACGATCGGGCTACTCTCGGGTGGCTGGTCAGCCGAGGAGCTGAAGCGCGCGGGTTGCGTCGCGACGTACCAGGATCCGGCCGATCTGCTGGCCCACTATGACAGCTCGCCCCTGGTGGGATCACAGACAAGCCGAGCGTGATCGCGTTCGTGGGAGCCACGCGGGTCGCTGCCGGCAGCTTGAGCGAGGTCGCGGGAGCAGCCCGGCGATGCTGCCGAGGATAGCGGGATTGGCCATGGTTGATCTCCTGGGGAGAAGGCTGCTCAGGGTGGCGTCATTGTGGTGGTGGGCGTCGAGCTCGTTTTGGCGATCGACGTGCCGAGCGGGGACAGTCCGGCTGACCTGACCGGCTGGCTTTGGACCGGGCTGATATGAGAGGATCAGTCCGGACCAGAGGACTTGGAGATGCGGCGAGGTCAGAAGCCGAGCGCAAAGCAGGTGGGGCTGACGCTGCGCCAGATCGAGGTGCTGACGGCGCAGGACAAGAGCTTGGCGCTCGCCTGCAAGGAGGCGGAGAACTCAGAGCAGAGCTACGACAGCTGGCGTCGTATCAGCCAACGTCCGGCGTCCGGTCAGCGGCGTCTTGGTTTGGGTCGCGTACCGAGGATGACGGCAGCCGTCGCGGCCACGCCGGCGGCGAGCACGCTGGCCGTTGCGAGCGGATGCAGGGTTGCCCGCGTGTAGGCGCTGGTGCGCATGACGTAGACTGGAGGGTCGCCGCGGACTGCACCGGCGTCCCGCGGCGCATGCAGCGCGCCCTCAGGGTTTCTCGGCTTCTCGGCGCGCTTCTGCAGCGCGATGATGGCAGGCGCGAGCTCGTCGTACGNTGGAGGGTCGCCGCGGACTGCACCGGCATCCCGCGGCGCATGCAGCGCGCCCTCAGGGTTTCTCGGCTTCTCGGCGCGCTTCTGCAGCGCGATGATGGCAGGCGCGAGCTCGTCGTACGCGCCCGGTGCGAACTCCTTGCCCATCACAAACAGCTTGCCGCCACCGCCCACGAAGATGTCGCGCTGCGGGTGCACGGCGGCGTGCAGGATGGCGTTGGCCACCTCCTCCGGCGGGTAGATCGGCGGCGGCAGCGTCGGCTCGCGGTCCATGTAGTTGCGGGCGCGCTGAGGCAGCGGCGTATCGATGGAAGCCGGCTTCACCAGGGTAACGGAAACCGGCGCGCCCTCGGCAATCAGCTCCATACGTAGCGTGTCGGTGAACCCCTTCACCGCGTGCTTCGAGGCGGCGTAGAGGCCCTGGAACGGGAAGGCGAGGTCGGAACCGATGCTGCCGACGTTGATCAGCGCCCCGCCGCGCTCGCGCAGGTGCTCGGCCGCCACGAGGGACCCGTAGACGGTGCCCCACAGATTGGTCCGGATCAGCCGCTCATGGTCCTCCGGGGCGATCTCGCGCAGGGGTCCGTAGAC
>NZ_JBKIBX010000072.1:0-20117 GCF_046557895.1 Methylobacterium oryzisoli
AGCTGGCGCAGGTCGCTCTCCGGCAGAGCCCGAAGGTCCCGCGCGTCGTGAACCCGATCAAGGAGGGGGAGGCTGAGCGGTGACACCGAACGATCCTCATGTTCGGAGAAGGGGAGCGCGCCGACGCGGGGTCGGCGCAAGGCTTGAAGGATCGCTCACGCGACGTCGAGCGGGGCCGTGCCGGCGGCGCTGCCGTCCGATCCGAGGGTGATGCGCTGGATGCGCGCCTCGGCGCGCTGCAGCAGCTGCTCGCAGTGACGCTTGAGGCTCTCGCCGCGCTCGTAGATCGCCACCGATTCGTCGAGCGGGACGTTGCCCTGCTCGAGGCGCTGGACGATGCCTTCGAGCTCCTCGAGCGCCTTCTCGAACGGCAGGTCGCCCATCGCGGCCGGGCCGGACGATGGAGCGGCGGACGCGGCATCGGACCGGGCTGCGGTCATCCCATCAAGCTCCCAAGAGAGCGAAGGGTTATGGCGGGGGCGCCAGCCCAACACAACCCCGCGCCATCTCCGGGAGGGCGGCCCTCCGCCCGGGATGGATGTTTCCCGGGCGAGGGCTGCCTTTGCGCCACACTGGTTAACGTATGGCAAGGATCGGCGGCGAGGATCGCCGGCCAGGATCAGAAGCGCACCACCCGGGCGCGCTTCACGTGCGGGATCGCCTCGATCCGGTGCAGCAGCTCCGGCGAGACCGGCTCGTCCACGGCGGCGAAGCAGATCGCGTCGCCCCCGGGCCGGTCGCGGCCGAGATGGAAGGTCGCGACGTTGACGCCGGCCTCGCCCATCAGGGTGCCGAACTGCCCGATGAAGCCCGGCCGGTCGGCGTTGCGCACGTAGAGCATCTGCGGCGCGAAGGCGGCTTCGAGGGCGATCGAGCGGATCTCGACGATGCGCGGCGTGCCGTCCTGGAAGACGGTGCCGGCCGCGTCGCGCGGCATGTCCTCGGCCTCGACCGTGACGTGCAGCACCGAGCCGTAATTGCGCGCCGCGCCGGTGCGGGTGGTGGTCTCGACCACGAGGCCGCGCTGGCGGGCGACCTCGGTGGCCGAGACCATGTTGACCCCTTCGAGGAACGGCCGCAGCGCCCCCGCCACCGCCGCCGCGGTGAGCGCCCGGATGTTCATGCTGGCGACCTCGCCCTCGAAGGCGATGCGGATGCCCCGGATCGGCGCCTCGGTGAGCTGGCCGAGGAAGGCGCCGAGCCGCTCGGCCAGCGCCACGTAGGGGCGCAGCCGCGGCGCCTCCTCGGCCGAGATCGACGGGAAGTTGACCGCGTTGCGGATCGCCCCGTGCAGGAGGTTGTCGGCCATCTGCTCGGCCACCTGCAGGGCGACGTTCTCCTGCGCCTCGCGGGTCGAAGCGCCGAGATGCGGCGTGCAGATCACGTTCGGGTGGCCGAACAGCACGTTCTCGGTGGCCGGCTCCACCGAGAAGACGTCGAAGGCCGCCCCCGCCACGTGGCCCGCATCGAGGGCGGCGCGCAGGGCCGCCTCGTCCACGAGGCCGCCGCGGGCGCAGTTGACGATGCGCACCCCCGGCTTGGTGCGCGCCAGCGCCTCGGCCGAGAGGATGTTGCGGGTCTTGTCGGTGAGCGGCACGTGGAGCGTGATGACGTCGGCCCGCCGCAGCAATTCGTCGAGGTCCACCTTCTCGACCCCGATCTCCACCGCCCGCTCCGGGGTCAGGAAGGGATCGTAGGCGATGACCCGCAAGCGCAGGCCGATGCCGCGGTCGGCGACGATCGCCCCGATGTTGCCGCAGCCGATCACGCCCAGGGTCTTGGCGGTGAGTTCGATGCCGAGGAAGCGGTTTTTTTCCCACTTGCCCGCCTGCGTCGAGGCATCCGCCTGCGGGATCTCGCGGGCGAGCGCCAGCATCATCGCGATGGCGTGCTCGGCGGTGGTGACGGCGTTGCCGTGGGGCGTGTTCATCACGATCACGCCGCGGGCGGTGGCGGCCGGCACGTCGACGTTGTCGACGCCGATGCCGGCCCGCCCGATCACGGCCAGGCGGGGCGCCTTGTCGAGGAGGGCGGCCGTGACCTTGGTGGTCGAGCGGATGGCGAGGCCGTCGTAGTCGCCGATGGCGGCGGCGAGCGCCTCCTTGTCCTTGCCGAGGTCCGGACGCAGGTCGGCGACGAGGCCGCGCTCGCGGAAGATCGCGACGGCGGCCGGCGAGAGGGAATCGGAGATGAGGACGCGCTTCTGGGTGGTCATGGGTTAGGGCTCCGGAATCGAGGGGGCCGGATCCGCCACGGGCTCAACGACGTCCGGAGGTCGGGCGCGGGATCCCCTCTCCCGCGCGGGCAGGGCAATCGCATATGGGAATTTTGTTCTCTCGGGCGTGAGCTGGTCGCAGACTTTTCGAGGGAACACCCAGCTGAAAAGAGTGGAAATTCCTCTTGGCATGGCGGAGCGAGAGAACGCCATTTCCATATGCGATTGCCCTGCCCGCGCGGGAGAGGGGATCCCGCGCCCGACCTCCGGCGGTCCGCCCGAGGCGATCCGGCAGGAATCAGGCGGCCTGCTGCAGCAGGCCGCCTGATTCCTGCCGGATCGCCTCGGGCGGACCGCCGGAGGTCGGGCGCGGGAGAGGGGTAGGGGTGAGGGTCCCGGGAGGGTGCAGCAAGAGGGCGCGACGCTACCCGCAACCAGCATTGAGGTGGACGGCTGATCCTGAGCCGCTCCCCTCACCACGTTCAGTGTCTCACTGCGGCTCCCTCCCGGGACCCTCACGCGGGATCTTCGATCCCCTGCCCCTCTCCCGCACGGGAGAGGGGTTCCCGCGCCCGACCTCCGGCGGTCCGCCCGAGGCGATCCGGCAGGAATCAGGCGGCCTGCTGCAGCAGGCGGGACTTTTCCTGCGCGAAGGCCCAGTCGAGCCACGGCGTGAGTGCTTCGAGGTCCGCCCGCTCGACGGTGGCGCCGCACCAGATGCGCAGCCCCGCGGGCGCGTCCCGGTAGGCGCCGATGTCGAAGGCCACGCCCTCGCGCTCCAGGCCCGCCGCGATGCCCTTGGCCAGCGCCGCCACGGCCTCCGGCCCCCGGCCCGTCACCTCGGGATCGGCGATCACGAGGCAGACGCTGGTGTTCGAGGCGGTGGCCGGCTCCGCCGCGAGGTTGGCGATCCAGGGCGTGCGCGCCACCCAGGCGGCGATCACCGCCGCGTTCGCATCCGCCCGGGCGCGCAGGGCCGGCAGGCCGCCGATGGCTTGCGCCCAGAGGAGCGCGTCGATGTAGTCCTCGACCGCCAGCATCGAGGGCGTGTTGATGGTCTCGCCCTGGAAGATGCCCTCGATCAGCTTCCCCCCCTTGGTCATGCGGAAGATCTTCGGCATCGGCCAGGCGGGCGTGTGGCTCTCCAGCCGCGCCACCGCGCGGGGGGAGAGGATCAGCATGCCGTGCGCGGCCTCGCCGCCCAGCACCTTCTGCCAGGAGAAGGTCACGGCATCGAGCTTGGCCCAGTCGAGATCCTGCGCGAAGGCCGCCGAGGTGGCGTCGCAGATCACCACGCCCTCGCGGTCGGCGGCGATCCAGTCGGCATCCGGCACGCGCACGCCCGAGGTGGTGCCGTTCCAAGTGAAGACCACGTCGCGGGTCTTCGTGTCGACCCGCGCGAGGTCCGGCAGCTGCCCGTAGGGCGCGGTGATCACCTGCGCGTCGAGCTTGAGCTGCTTGACCGCGTCGGTGACCCAGCCTTCGCCGAAGGATTCCCAGGCCAGCATCGCGACCGGGCGGGGCCCGAGCATCGACCACATCGCCATCTCCACCGCCCCGGTGTCGGAGGCCGGCACGATGCCGATGCGGTACTCGTCCGGCACCTGCAGCACGGCGCGCGTGAGATCGATCGCCTGCTTCAGCTTGGCCTTGCCGAGCTTGGCGCGGTGGGAGCGGCCGAGGGGCGCGTCCGAGAGGGCGGCGGGGGTCCAGCCGGGGCGCTTGGCGCAGGGTCCGGACGAGAAGAAGGGCGCGCGGGGACGCGCGTCGGGCCGGGTCGTCATGCTGTCTCCATCCTTCCAGATGGGCGCCTCTCGGTGGGGAGAGGTGTCCCGCCGCCGGGAATGACGCAGCGGCGGGCGCAGGTCAAGCGGCGGCGGCGAAGCGCAGGCCGTGCCGGTCCGCGTAGGAGCCGAGCAGCCCGGCCTCCTGGTCGGGGAGGGCGAGCGCCACGTGGCCGTCCGGCCGCACCAAGTAGGCGGCGTCGCGCGACAGCCCGGCCGCCTCGGCCGCCGGGCCGTGCGGCAGGACGTGGAGCGGCAGCCCGAGATCCGCCGCCTCGGCGGTGAGCCCGTGGCGGGCGCGGCCGTAGACGTGGAGCTGCCAGGCGAGGGCCTGGAGCGGCGCGAAATTGTCGCCCTCCGGCGCGGGCGCCCAGGGCAGGCGGTCGCCCCCGCGCACCTCGCCGGCGCGGCCCTCGCTCAAGGGGCTGTCCGGGTAGGCGATGCGCACCTGAGAGACGATCTCGAACATCATCCGGCGGGTGACCCGGAAGCCCCAGAGGAGCGGCATGAGGTGGGGCAGGAGCCACGTGCGCAGCACCTGATGGCGCAGGCCCTTGCCCACCACCGCCTGAAAGGCCCGGTCGGTGGAGGCGACGAGCTGGCGGGCGAAGGCGATCCGCTCCGGCTCGTAGCTGTCGAGGAGGGCCGGCGTCGCGAGGCCCTGGCGCACCACGGCGAGCTTCCAGGCGAGGTTCACGGCGTCGCCGATGCCGGTGTTCATGCCCTGGCCGCCCGCCGGGCTGTGGATGTGCCCGGCATCGCCCGCGATGAAGCAGCGGCCCGCCCGGAAGCGGGCCGCCACCCGGTGGTGCACGTGGTAGGTCGAGAACCAGTTCACCTGCGCCACGCGCAGGCCCAGCAGCGCCTCGGCCGAGGGCTGCACGTCCGCGAAGGCGAGGTTCTCCCGCCCGACCAGGGGAGGGGGCACGATGCCGATCAGCCGGTGCATGCCGCTGGAGCGCACCGGCATCACCAGCCCGAGGGCGTCCGCCCCGAGATTGACGAAGACGTCGTCGCCGGGTTGCTCCGCGAGGCGCACGTCCGCGACGTAAAAGATCTGCGCGTAGGTGCCGCCCGGGAAGTCGAGCCCGAGCCCCTGGCGCACCCGGCTGCGGGCGCCGTCACAGCCGCAGAGATAGGGCGTCTCGCAGGTCTCCCGCACGCCCCCGCGGTCGAGCACGGCGGCGACGCCTTCGTCGTCCTGCGTGAAGCCGGCGAGCTCCGTGTTCCACTCCACCCGCACGCCGGCCTCCGCGAGCGCCGCGACGAGGAAGCGCTCGTGGTCGTCCTGGGCAAAGCAGAGCATGAACGGGAAGGGGCTGATGCCCTCGCCGAGATCGGCGAAGCTCACCGCGGCCGCCTCCGCGCCGCCCTCCCGCAGGTGGACCGCGCCCATGCGGATGCCGCGCGCCACCACCGCGTCGGCGAGGCCGAGCTGCTGGTAGAATTCGAGCGTGCGGGCGTGGACCACGAGGGCGCGGGAGGCTTCGCCCGGTCCCTCGCGCCGGTCGATGATCCGGACCGGAACGCCGTGGCGGGCGAGCCGCAGGGCGAGGACGAGCCCGGTCGGGCCCGCGCCCGCGACGAGGATCGGGGAATCGGTCGAGGCCATGCGCGTACCCTCCTGGGGCGCATCGTATGGGGCGTTGGCCGTCTTGCAATGGCGGGCGGCTCTGGTTCGGGGAGGTTGGCACTTTGAGCGATATAAAAAGGGGAACGCTGGCCGGAAAATGAGCGCGTGAACGGCCACTTGGCTCGGGTTCGTGGGCGCCCAATTTCGGGGCATTTCGCTCAAAGCACCAGAACAAATCAGGAACAAATTTCTGACGCTCAGCCCGCCTCCGATGGCGCCGCGGCCCGGGGTAGCTCGCTGGGTTGAGTCTGAGTGACGGTTGCATCACGCCGCGTGGGCACCGGTCGCCAGCCGCTCTTCCAGGATGGCTGTGGGGCGGGTTGGCGGCGTGGAGAGGGACAGCTCCTCACGCACGGTGCGGTTCTGGGGTTTGCCCTGGCGGCTTCTGGATGCTGCCGGGGCGTGACCACGGATGAGATCGGCACAGACGAGGGTGAGGGTTGTGGGCGGAAGGCAGGCAGGCGGGCTTCCCTGAGTCCGGGGCTATGTCCGGCATACGGCGGCTTGGTGACGGGCGCTGGGCCGACGTGTGCCTGAATGGTGCGCGGCGCTTTATCGACCATCTGGCCTTGCTCGGGCATCTTCGGTTCCGACGCAACACCATGGGGGCAGGTTAAGGGCCGCGTAGGACCCAAACGAAATGGCCTCTGGCAAACTCACAGAGGCTTGCCGACCTCCTTAGCTAGCGATGGCGCGAAGCAACCGATTTAGATGAGCCCAGCCTTGTGACGGCCAGCGCCAAGTTCGAAGTGGGCCAAGGCGGCCTGCTGATTGGGCTAGAGGCAGAGCTGCTGCCCATAGTCCAGCGATCGGTGAGCCCCTCAGAGCGGGGCTCATTGAAACGGCGGATCCAGGACAAGCATAGCTCTTCCCTGACTAGGCATAGCTGCTCTGGTGGCGTCAAAGCGATTTTTTCGTTAATGTTTTTTCCCAGATTAGCCCAATAAGAAGTAGAACACCACCTGACATCATCAAGTACAGCGGGGATGCGTTCTCGCCGTGACCTGGATAATAGGCGGAACGGAACCACATGATCGCGTTGGTCATCGGGTTCCACAGGAAGGCGTCATACAGCTCCTGCGGCATCCCATCTGGAACAAAGAAGACACCGCTTAGAGCATACATAAGGATGATAATCAGCGAAAATCCAACGGCGTAGGGTGGAAATAATATCACAATGTTTGCGTTAATGAAACCCATTCCTAAAGCGAACAAGAAGGTACCGCACAGAGCCGCGACGGCTGTCGCTGGGTGTTCAGGAATCGGATCAACTCCAACTGCAAAAAGAATCAGCATCGTAAGCGCGACACTTGCAGCAAGGTTCAGAACTTCGACGGCAGCGCGGGACAAGCAAATGTCTAGAAACTTGACATCTGGGAATGAGAGCAGCGGCCGATTCGTTACGATACCCTCCATCATCTTACGGCTTAGATAGATGAAGACAACCATCGGCGCCATGCCAGTAAAGATAAACTGCACCAGACTATCGCCCAGCGGTGCCGGCATGTGCCGTATCGCCATCGTTGCGACGATGATCATGACGTGAGCAGTCGGCCAGAGCACTACGACGAGGTTACCCCAGATCGTGCGGCCGAAGCGCGTACGCATGTCGCGCAGCATCAGGGCGCTGAGCACCTGTAGCTGTACGTCCAGAGGAGACGGCTTGCTGTGGTTCATCCGGCGCTCTCCGGCGACTGCGCGATAAAAGAATGGGTGGATCTGCGGTGTGAGTTCCGGGCATCGGACATGAACGACATTTGTGACCGGCGCAGGGCCGTCTCAGAATCGCGTCAAGGCGGCGGGGCCCGATCCCCGCGTTGCATCGCCCTCCCGTGTGCCAAAGCGCCGGGCTACCCGACATCTACGCACCGCAGGATGCCCTGCTCTCAAGGGCCCTCCCTTTCGCGCGGAAGCCGTTCCTACCGAGGAACCGCAAGGCGTAGAGAATCACGGAAACGAGCTACATCGCCATACGCCGCGAACGGACCCAAACTGACCATGACACCGGCGAAGTGCAGAGGTGCTCGGGGTTCCCTAGCCCGAGCACCTGCAATGCTTCGTCGAGCAGGAGACGGCAGCGCCGAAGGGATCCAGGCGGAAAAGGCGATGCGGCGAATTACCGACGAAGTGCCGCCGCGTCCCACTCCGGTTTGCCGGCGGTATCACTGTGCGGGCGAAGTCGCTGATCTTGAACAGCAGCGGCTCGCCGACCGCCTTGGCGAGCACGTAGGCGAAGCAATTGCCGTTGGTAAGTCCGGCCTTGTGGCGGCCCTTGCGCAATCCAGAACTCCCGGCGCGCTACCTCGCACTACTCGACGGTAATATAGGCTCAATGACGATGCCGGCGCGGCGCGGGAAGGTCTCTGCCTTCCGCATGCCCTCCGGATAGAGCTGCCTTTGGCCACAATCGCGAGCCCACCCAGGTCGCGACACTCATGCGGCAGTTCTCGGCTTCGTGGATGCACCGCGCGAAGGCTTCGGCTTCCAGCTCTGGGTATAGCTGGCGGACAGATCTGGCAAGCACATCAGACCCAGACACGTATAAACTCCATGAGCAGCGCATCATTGGACTTGCCGAAAATCAAGAGACAAGATCATATTCGCCTCAATCTACTGATTTCAATCCATTCATACCTCCACATGAACATTAGAAGACTGTCATGCTCATTTTCGTCTTCTAACACCTTCACCTCCGCCGTTTTCTGGTAGAAATTCAACTCCTGCATTCTCCAGCGCAAGCTTGATTGCTGAGATCACTTCGAGAGAAACCGCACGTCTTTCTTTCTCGTAATCAACTATTGTTGACAATCCTAGCCCAGAAGCTTGAGCCAATTCCGATTGAGTCATTCTAATCAGCGCGCGGGCTGCGCGGGCAACTGCGGGGGACATGTTTTTCAACAAAAAATGTTGACAGGAGAGCTAGGCAGGCGTATCAACATAAAATGTTGGCTGCTTCCGATTGTAGTCGGCATCTGTATGCGCCTCAGGAGTGAGCGATGGCTGATCGAGTTTCAGCAAAGGCAATAATGCAGGACAGATCTACGTTCATTGGCGGCTCGGATGCACGTGTCATAATGGGTAATGACCAAGGGGCTTTGTTGCAGTTATGGAAGGAAAAGAGAAGCGAAAGTGATCCAATCGATCTGAGCGATAACCTCATTGTTCAACTCGGCAACGCAACTGAGAGTTTGAATCGCCAGTGGTTCGAGCGGCGGACTGGGCGAGCTGTGATTTCCGTGCAGCAATTCGCGCGTCATCCCTCCCACGCCTGGATGGGCGCTACCCTCGACGGTCTGATACGAAACGAGAGTGCCGTTTTCGAAGCCAAGTTCATGCTGCCATGGGCCTTCAGCGAGGAGGCGGCCGCAGACAAGCACATGGCCCAGCTCCAGCACAACATGCTCGTCACCCAAACTCGCCGCGCGTACCTCTCTATCGTGACCGGCGGCGGCAAGTGGGTGCTGATCGAGGTCGAGGCGGATCCTGTCTACCAGACCGTGTTGCTGCAGGTGGAGCGCATCTTCTGGCGTTGCGTGTGCACCGGCGAAGTGCCGGAGGTTTTTGGGGCCCAGGCTCCGAAAGCGAAGCTGCCGGTCGTGCGCGTCGTCGACATGACTACGTCGAATGCCTGGGCGGAGTACGCGGCGGTGTTCGCACGGACACGCGGTGCACACGCGGAACACGAGAGCGCCCGGGCAGAGCTGAAGGCGATGGTACCAGAGGACGCGAAAGAGGCCGTCGGCCACGGATTGCGAGCCAAGCGCTCGAAGGCGGGATCGATCAGCTTCGAGCTGATGGAGCAGGGAGGCCAGCATGCGCCTGTCCAGTAGCTCCATCGGCCAACTCGCGGGAGCTCTGGCCAAGGCGCAGGCTGAGCTCACCAATCCAGTTAAGAGCTTGCCGGCCACATTGGACGAATCTGGAAGGGGAGGGGGCAAGTCGTACCGGTATGCGCCGCTTTCGGCTGGTCTCGATATCGTGCGGAAAACGCTCAGCCAACATGCGCTTGCAGCAGTTCAGACGACCTATGTGGATGATCAGCAGGGTCTCGTCACGTTGACGACCACGCTGGCCCACGAATCAGGCGAGTGGATCTCAGCGGTGTGGCCGATCTGCCGCCTCTCAGCCCTGGACGATCCGAAGCTCATGGGAGCGGCTTTGACCTACGCGCGGCGCTACGGGCTGTTCACGCTGGTCGGACTGGCCGGGGAGGACGATCTGGATGCACCGCCGGCCCGGCCTGCTCGGCATGGCATCCGCAACCAAGGGCAGATCGATGTCGCAGGCCCTAACTGCGTGCCAGGGCTGAGTGGCGACCAGATGAGCGCCGGCTGGGATGCTGCAGGAACGGCTGAAAGTCTGACCACCCCCCATGACTACACTGAACAAGAGCCAAAACAACGGCTTCGGCTTGAGCGATCACGCACATCACTAGAAACGGTTACCCATGACACTGCAGTGGCGGCGCTTTCAGCTGTCCAGGACGCAGATGCTCTGCTCCGCTGGGCTCGCGAGGCGATGCCTGTGCGGAGGGCATTGAGCGGTGAGGAGCGCGACGCTCTAGACGCTGCGTTTCTGGTGAAGGCCGAAGAGGTTGCCGCCGATCCTGAGGTGCTGGTCGCCTTCAGTGTGCAAGCACCTGCTGGGCCAGATGCCGGCTCTTCCATCTCTGACGCAGCTACGGCCTAGGAGGTGAACGATGCGACGCAAGCCGCCTTTCAGCCGTTGCGAACGCCGTACTCTTCCCGGGAGGCTGCGTGCGGACATCATGCTGCGCCAGGATGGCCGCTGTGCCGATTGCGGCAGCAGGCTGATCATCGGGTTCTTCGTCTTCGATCACCGCCCCCCACTGGCGTTGCGGAGCGCGGATGATGATGCGAACGATCCAGACAGGCTCGCAGCAATCTGCTGGGCGTGTGACCAGCGCAAGACGCGCCAGGATCTAAGGGAAATCGCCCGTGCGAAGCGATTGGCTGAGGCGCACGAGGACCATCTCATGCGCATGCGGGACAAGGTAGCGGGACGTCGAGCACCAACGCGGAAGGAATGGGAGGCATTCGAGAGAGTGTTGAGGCGGCAATCAGAATTCTCGCGGGCCGACAAGGATCCTGAGACGCTATCGGAAGATGCCCCGAACAATCAGCAGCGATAATCCGAACCCAGCTCTGGACGAGAGCGAGTGCGCACCAGAGTTGAGAGTTAGGGGCAAAACCGATTTGCTTGGGCTCGGCAGATGAGGGCACAGGCGAGCGGCATATAGGCCGGTTGGAGGTCAGTGTGGGGCTCGTAGCGGATCGCCAGGCACTAGTACCAGGCCAGCCACGCCAGCGTGCGCTCCACGAACTAACAATAGCGGAACAAACATTAGGCGCCGTCGATCCTGGGGCGGGTGTTCCACGGTGTGAGTTTGCAGGTCGGCAATCCACCGGCAGCGGCGATATTCGAGCGGCTGGGACCGGAGAGAGCATCTTATTGAGGCCAAGTCTAACCTGAGATCACTGACACCCAACTTGCCCCGCTCACCTCTACACCAGTGTTGCAGCCTGGCCACAGTCCATCCATCGTCTGCCTATCCCAGACCTTCTGCGAACGCCTTGGCTTGTCGGCCCAATCGACCGCAAGTAGAGCGCCGGGCAGCCGCCCAATCAGGGCGTCTCCTTGGCCGCGGACTTGCTGATGCCACGATCGTCCGCCAGCAGCCGCGGAGCCGGCGGGGGCCGGCCGCACCGCTCGCGCAGGCGGGGCGTTGACACGGAGGGATGGTGCGCATGCAGGTGGTGGATCAGGCGATCCCGGACGTGAAGCTGGTGATCCCGAACCGGTTCGGCGATGACCGCGGCTGGTTCTCCGAGACCTTCCGGGCCGACATCCTGGCCGACCACGGCATCAGCGACGCCTTCGTGCAGGACAACCAGTCCTTCTCCGCTCAGCCTAGCACGGTGCGCGGCATCCACTTCCAGACCCATCCCCACGCCCAGGCCAAGCTGGTGCGCGTCCTCTCAGGCGCCATCCTGGACGTCGCCGTCGACCTGCGCCGCGCCTCCCCGACCTACGGACGCCACGGCGCCGCCCGGATCGACGCCGAGACCGGCCACCAGCTCTTCATCCCGGTCGGCTTCGGCCACGCCTTCTGCACCCTCGAACCCGACACGATGGTCGCCTACAAGGTCGCGGGCGGCTACTACAGCCGCGCGCACGACGGCGCCGTGCTCTGGAACGACCCCGATCTCGGCATCGCCTGGCCGGTCGCGGCGGACGAGGCGGTCCTGTCCGACAAGGACATCCGGGCGCCCCGCTTCGCCGACCTGCCGCCGCTGTTCTGACGCTTCCCGGAGAACCCTCATGCGCATCCTCGTCACGGGCGGCTGCGGCTTCATCGGCTCGGCCCTGGTGCTCCACCTCGTCCAGGATCTCGGCCACGACGTGCTGACCCTCGACGCGCTCACCTACGCGGCCAACCCGCTCTCGCTCGCGCCGCTCAAGGGCGACGCCCGCCACCGCTTGGCTGAGGCCGACATCTGCGACGCCGAGCGCGTGGGCGCGCTGTTCGAAGAATTCCGGCCGCAGGCCGTGATGCACTTGGCCGCCGAGAGCCACGTCGACCGCTCGATCACCGGACCGGCGGCCTTCATCCGCACCAACGTGGTCGGCACTCAGGTGATGCTGGAGGCTGCCCGCGCCCACTACACCGGTCTCGACGGCACGGAGAAGGAGCGGTTCCGCTTCCTGCACGTCTCCACCGACGAGGTCTACGGCTCGCTGCCGCCGGGCGGCTTCTTCACCGAGGAGAGCCGCTACGATCCGCGCTCGCCCTACTCCGCCTCGAAGGCCGCCTCCGACCACCTCGCCCGGGCCTGGCACGAGACCTACGGGCTGCCGGTGCTGGTGACGAACTGCTCGAACAATTACGGGCCGCGCCACTTCCCGGAAAAACTGATCCCGCTGATGATCCTCAACGCGCTGGAGGGCCGCAACCTGCCGGTCTACGGCGACGGCCAGAACGAGCGCGACTGGATCCACGTCGAGGACCATGCCCGCGGCCTCGTGGCCGTGCTGGAGCGGGGCCGCGTCGGCGAGACCTACCTGCTCGGCGGGCGCGCGGTGCGCAACAACCTCGACGTGGTCAGGACCCTGTGCGCGATCTTCGACCGGCTGCGGCCGGAGGCCGGCCCGCACGAGCGGCTGATCACCTTCGTCACCGATCGTCCCGGCCACGACCGGCGCTACGCCATCGACCCGGGCAAGGCCGAGGCCGAGCTCGGCTGGCGGCCGACGCGCAGCTTCGAGCAGGCGCTGGAGGACACGGTGCGCTGGTATCTCAACCATGCGGAGTGGTGGCAGCCGATCCGCGAGGGCCGCTACGCGGGCGAGCGCCTCGGGCTGACCGGTTGAGCGCCATGAGCCGCCACATCCTCATCCTCGGGGGCGCCGGACAGGTCGGCACCGAACTGCGCGACCATGCCTGGCCCGCCGACGTGACGCTGCACGCGCCGGCCCGCGAGGCGCTCGACATCACCGACGAGGCGGCGATCGATGCGGCCGTCGCGGAGCGTCCCTACGCGGCCGTCATCAACGCCGCCGCCTACACGGCGGTGGACAAGGCCGAGAGCGAGGTCGGCGCGGCGTGGCGCCTCAACGCGCTCGCGCCCGCCTACCTGGCCGCCGCCACTGCGCGGGCCGGCATCCCGCTGGTGCAGGTCTCGACCGACTACGTCTTCGACGGGACCGGCACGGGAGCCTACGCCACCGACGCGCCGGTGCGGCCGCGCAGCGTCTACGGCGCCAGCAAGGCGGCGGGCGAGATGGCAGTGCGCACCGCCAACCCGCGCCACGCCATCGTGCGCACGGCCTGGGTGGTGAGCCCGCACCGGGGCAACTTCGTGCGGACGATGCTGCGGCTGGCGGGCGAGCGCGAGAAGCTGACGGTGGTGGACGACCAGCGCGGCTGCCCGACCTCGGCCGCCGATCTCGCGGCAGCTCTGGCGAAAATCGCGCTGCGGCTCTCCGACGACCCTGCCGCCCCGACCGGCACCTACCATTGCGTGAACGCGGGCGCGACGACGTGGTGCGGCTTCGCCCGCGCCATCATGGCGGGGGCCGAGAGCCGCGGCGCGCGCGGCGTGCCGGTGGAGCCGATCCCGACCTCGGCCTATCCCACGCCGGCCGTGCGCCCGGCCAATTCCGAACTGTCGACCGAGACGCTGACGCGCGATTTCGGTGTCACGCCGCGGCCCTGGCCGGCGGCGCTCGACGACATCCTCGACCGCCTGATCGGTCCGGCGCGCCGGGCCTGAGGAGACCATGATGAAGGGGATCGTACTGGCCGGGGGCTCCGGCACCCGGCTCCACCCGGCCACGCTGTCGATCAACAAGCAGCTCCTGCCGGTCTACGACAAGCCGATGATCTACTACCCGGTCTCGGTGCTCATGCTCGCCGGCATCCGCGACATCCTGATCATCTCCTCCCCCGAACACCTCGACAACTACAAGCGCCTGTTCGGCACCGGCGAGCAGTTCGGGGTGCGCTTCTCCTACGCCCTCCAGCCCCGCCCCGAGGGCCTGGCGCAAGCCTTCCTGATCGGCCGTGACTTCGTCGGCCCCGATCCGGTCACGCTGATCCTGGGCGACAACCTGTTCTTCGGCGCAGGGCTCCAGCAGATGCTCGGGCGCGCCCGGGAGCGGACCCGCGGCGCGACGGTGTTCGCCTACCACGTCGAGCACCCGGAGGCGTACGGGGTGGTCAACCTCGACGCGCAAGGCCGGCCGACCAAGCTGGTGGAGAAGCCCAAGGAGCCCGAGTCGACCTGGGCGGTGACGGGGCTGTACGTCTACGACAATCAGGTGCTGGACATCGCGGCGGNGGTGGTCAACCTCGACGCGCAAGGCCGGCCGACCAAGCTGGTGGAGAAGCCCAAGGAGCCCGAGTCGACCTGGGCGGTGACGGGGCTGTACGTCTACGACAATCAGGTGCTGGACATCGCGGCGGGGGTGCGGCCCTCGGCGCGGGGTGAGCTCGAGATCACGGACGTGAACCAGGCCTACCTGGAGCGGGGCGAGCTGCACGTGGAGTGCATGTCGCGCGGCTACGCGTGGCTGGACACGGGCACGCACGACAGCCTGCTGGAGGCCTCCGAGTTCGTGCGGGTGATCCAGCACCGCCAGGGCATGCAGGTGGCCTCCCTGGAGGAGATCGCCTACCTGCAGGGCTTCATCTCCCGCGAGCAGGTCGAGGCCCGCGGGCAGCTCTTCGCCAAGACCAAGTACGGCCAGTACCTGCTGCGCCTCGCTCGAGGTAGCTAGGATTGAATGAATCAACCTGCCACGCGCAGGCTCAAGGCGTCAGCATAACAGCAAGACAAAGGAATACCCGCCGCAGTCGATACAAAGATGAGACATTGTTAACAGTTTCTGAGTCGAGAATGCGGCAAGTTGGATCGGCACGCTCGGCTAAGCACCGCTATGGACTAGCAGAGAGCTCATGATGAGTTTTTCAACGGCATCCACCAATCATCCGCTACTCTCACCAGAACTGCCAGTACACGGCTCCCGGCTTCTGCAATGTGATTTCTCACGTGGTGCGCCTGACTACGGTGTGAGCCAGTCGAGAGCACCCGGTAGGGGACCTAACGCGCCTCTTGCCCGGCCCCGTCTTCGCTGATTCCGTCCCACGATGGGCCGCAGCGAGCTTGAACGCCTGAGTAGGGAGGAGCTGATCGAGCTGGTGCCGCGCCTGCAGTGCCCTGAGAAGACCTCGCGCACTTCCTCCGAGCCGCCCTCCACCGATCGTAAGGAGCGGCGCGGGTAGGCCAAGCCCGGCGGTGCCAAGCCGGGTCACGAGGGCTACAATCGGGTGATCAGCGGGGTTCTTGATGCGGTCGCCGAGCGTCGTCCAGATCGCTGCTCGTGCTGTGGCGGCGCTCTGCATGGCGATCTTCCCGCCGAGGTCGTCAGCGTCGCCGAGCAGATTGAGCTGCCGGAGGTCACGCCGGTCGTCACTCAGTATCAGCGGCTGGCGGTGCGCCGCCCCTCTTGCGGCGCGCGTGATCGCGCCGGTGCCGCAGGAGGCCCGCGGCACGCCATTCGGCCCCCGGCTGCACGCGGTGGCCACCTATCTGAAGACCTTCCAGGCCCTCTCCTACGAGCGGCTGCAGGCAACGCTGCGGACCTGTTCGGGCTCACGCTCAGTCAGGGCGGGCTGATGAACATGTCCGCCGCGCCCAGGGTTACTCCCGTCAGGGCCGCGAAGCGGTTGTGCCGGCGCTGCGCCGGGCCGAGGTGTCGCCTGCGACGAGACGGGCCTCCGAATCGAGGGCTGCAGCGCCTATCACTGCGTCTTCCGCTCGGCCGAGGCAGTAGTCCATCACACCACCCCGACGCGCGGCGCCGTCGTCGTGCACGCGATGATGGGCGGCCATCGGCCCACGGTGTGGATCTCCGACCGCTACACCGCCCAACAAGGTCACGCAGCCAAGCATCAGACCTGCCTGGCGCATCCGGCGCGCGACGTCGCCTACGCGGTCGATGTCAGCGACGACCCGGTACCTCTTTCCCTGCAGTTCTGGTTGCAGACGGTGTTCGCACTGGCCGAGAGCCGGTCACTGGAGCGGCGGCTGTCCGAGATCCTCGCCGCCCCAAGCCGCTGCGTTCTGACCCGCGATCTGCAGGCACCGATCCGCAACGAATAGGAGACGCTGATCGCTCTCTACCCAGCAAAGTGTTCACCGCCCCACCAAAGCAGGGCAGCATCAATCGCTCGCATGGGCACCCCCACTTGTAAGCTATGCGGTGCCGGGCGAAGAAGCGCGACAGGCCGCTCGTGCTCGCTCGGTTGGCGCACTCTCAGTGCTGGAACTAGCGCTAGGATTTGGATAGATGTCCCGAGTGGCACGAACTCGTGCGGCGATGAGGGCAGCAGCCAACCTCTCTCGACATTCTAGGGGAGGGATATCTTGGCCGTGAGATGAGAGAACCAGCCTCAAACCCTTCGATCGAGACAATCACTCAAACAGGCTCCCAGCGGTTGATTCGCAGCGCCGGTATCGCTGAGCGGAATTCTGTTTCTCCCCCATCCCAGGATTAATGGGCTATACCATGCACGCAGAGATCCGCTTAGATAGGGCGATCCAATTTGACAATGCTGGCCGATTCTTTGTTCGTGGAGATGGAAATCCATATCTGGCCGAGCCTGAAGTTGTTCAAATTGTAGAACTTAGAGTCCTCACGAATGTTATTATACTTGAATTACTCTCAGAGCACGGTCATTTTCGATGCGCCGCCTTCGATGTAAGCGGTCTTTTGATTGCTGACGATCTGAGGTATTTGTCAGGGCAAGCAAAGGAAGACATAGGATTCGCCATTGCTCCATACATCGAAGCATCTTGGGGCGCGCTTGAGACAGACCATGTCGAGACTCTGTCCTCGACCTTATCACCGTTTTCACCGCTGACACCTGAGGCCAGGAGGTTATTAGCGTCATGTGGCGTTAGGCATGCCCGAGCACCTTTTCGGAGGATAATGGTTTACGCCAAGCCAATTGGCATTGACAAAGTTCACGCCCGAAGCCAGTTGTCGGTATTCAACGTCGAACTCGACGTGATACGTGAGCTTTTCAGCATGAAAAGCGAAGTTCTTTTTAGAAATTTAGTGTCAGGCAAAACACTGCAGTTGGAGCATCCTGTCGATAAGACTATGTGCTACATGCGGTACGCTATTTGCATTTCAGATTTTCACACTGCGTATTGTTTTTATTCGGCGGACCGGCAGTCCTCATTCATAGCTGTTTGCTCAGTACATGATACAGTTATTATGGAATTAATACTCCCCAATTCCAATATTGTTTTTAAGAATATGATGGCTGACGAGGTTGTCTACCAAATCAGGACGTACAAAGAATATATAGGCGATGAGCTAACGGATGCCATTCCTATTAACTTATTCGGACGCTTCTCAGAAATAAGGCGCATCGAAGATTGTATCCAGAGCGTTTTGATGATTGTGCGGGAGAAGCACGTAGGGCACCATCTTTGGAACGAATTGGCTGGGATGGACCGTCTCCTTGCAAAGGGGCTTTCGGTTCCGCTGAATGTGGTAGTGTATACCAACTGGGATGGAGAGCCATACGGGCGAATAGAGGACATATTACCTGAGACAACTGGGCTCGTCACCCGCAAGTCCTTTAACTTCGACACCCTCGCTGGGCATGTATACCACACAGGTGCCGTCCCCCTCCGATATACGTCCAAGTATGTCACGCGCTCCCTTGCAGGGCGCCTTGCCAAGGCAAGCACCGCATCAGTAAGCGATGCTGAGAAACTTACGCTAGCAGAAGCAAGGGCATGCGGCCGCACCGTTGTTCTACTCGGCATCAGGCTTCAAGATCGCACTGCCTCAAACGTGTTTGATGTTTTTGCAGAAAGCGTCAAAGTTCTACTTGAAGAGAGAGGTCCGCTGACGGTAGTTGTTGATGGATTCAACACTAGAGATGGGGTTTGCGATCCCGCCTGGGCTGATATGATGAACGAAGAAATTCTTTTCTTCGAGAAACTTCAGGTTTTTGCCAGAAATTTAGATGTTGTACTTGTAAGTACTATCGGGAAAGGCATGTATGAAAGCCTGTTCTGGTCGTGCAACTCTGATTTTTTTGTCTCGATCTGGGGGGCAGGATTGGCCAAATATCGCTGGATAGCGAACAAACCGGGGGTGATTATTTCAAGCCGCTGGAACATTCTCAACAGAACTGATTTCATGATCTATGACAGCGTGGAATTCATGGAGGCCCCGACGCAAGTCGAATACATACCTGTTGCTTTGGTGCATGATTTCATCACAGAAACTACTAAGCTGCCAGAGTTCGCCAATTTCGAAGTTGCCATCGAGGGATGGGCGAACTTCCTCAGAGAGAGCGCTAGTCGGCAACTCGGGCATCAGGGTGGGAATCCATTCGACTAAGCTCGACTTTGGCCATTCACGCGGCGTAGCAGAGGGCGTAGGCCCATGGCGCGGGTAAATCGAAGCGAGGTTTCGTTCGAGCCCGTCGGCGCGGTGAAGTTGCCAAAGCCCGCTCGCGCCAGAACGCGCCCCTCACCGCGGCCAAGGCATCGGCGAAGGTCGGGCGCGGTTTGGGGTACCAGGCCGCTACCGCGAGGCGTCGTCGTTGGCGCGCTGGGAGCCGCGTGGCCAGCAGGGTGACGATTGAGAACAGGGCGAGCAGGCAGGGCGTGGTGCGGGCGATCGCCATGTCGGACCACTGCCGCTGCGTCGCGACGCCAAGATGGCGGCGGACTTCCTGGAAAGTCACCTCGACGCTCCAGCGCTGCACAAACCACGAGACGATCTGGGCGGGCTCGCGCGTCAGATCGGTGCAGAGCAGCGCCTGGGGTGGAACGCGGTTTGCGGGATCGCGGATGAGCACCCAGCGGATCGGTACGACCGGCAGGCCGCCGTGTCGCCACACCGCGGTGCCCGAGACGATCTCAATGGTGCGCGTCCCCGCTCCGTACCAGCCCGGCATCACGACCGCGTGCCACGGCGTGTCTTTGGCCGCGAGGGTCGCGGCGAGCGTCGGCAGCCGCGCTCCCTTGGTGCGTGGGCGTCCGATCGTGCCCGGTCGGCGCGGCGGGGCGGGTTGGTAGAGCGCTGCGTCGAGCCGCAGGCGGGTGATCGCCGTGATGCGGGCGCGGCGCATGGCGTCGAGGAACAGCAAGGCCGAGAAGCCGCTATCGCCAACCAGCACGAGGTCGCGCCCTGGCAGCCAGCGGCGAGCTTGCAAGGCGAGTTGGCGTCCGACCGAGCAACGGCTTGTGGCGACGGCCCTGCTCCTGGCAGGCGCGTTCGGACGGCACCAGCCCCGTGAAGAACGGCAGCGCCCAGACCCGCCCTGCCCATGGGATCGGGGCAAGCAGCATCAGGCTCATCCATCGCAGCCCGCTTGCCTTGACGAAGTGGCTGTCGGAGGAGCGCACCGGATCACGATAGATGCCGCGCGCCCGGATGCGCCGACCCCAGCGCCGCTCGATCGTATCGTCGAGGGCAAGCACCACGGGACCGTGTGGGGCGAACGCGCCGACCAGCCGCGTGAGCAGGATGCGGCTGCCGGAGCGCGGGCACCACGCCGCGCGGTTGAGGATGCGGTGAACGTTGACGAACTGCCGCTCATGCGCCCGGCCCATGATCCGCAGGACGCCCGTCACGGTGCGCCGACCGGGGGTGAGGATGGCGCCAACCAGCAGAAGCTGGGCGTGCCGCCAGGAGCGGTGGACGAACAGCGGCGCGAACGCCAGGATGAGCCCGGCGAAGCGGGCGGGGAGAGCGGGCATGGCGGTGTCTCCTGGCAGGGACGCCACCAGCCTATCCGTCACGCCCGCTTCGTCACCTCACCCCCCCTCGACCGCCCGTCACATTGGCCAAAGTCGAGCTAATACCAACCCTCACTGATCAGAACCCACGGGCCCAGGCGCGCAGGCCGATGGACATGATGCGCCAGGGC